>JAUVJO010000191.1 GCA_030592345.1 Deltaproteobacteria bacterium | reverse complement strand
CCTGGGTATCTTCCGAACACGAGAAGAGATTATCTTCTGCATATTCCACATGTGGAAGAGTCTTTGCGTATTCAACAATCGCAGGTACGTCTGCTACCCCGCCTATGTTTATGCCGCAGTGGCAGATAAAGACGCCGATTTTTATTGGTTCTTTACTAACATCCCGTTCAGGCGGATACTCCTTTGTCTTGACTCTGGTCCCCCTTACTTCTGAAAGGGCAGAGGTAGCCGAGGCTGCAGCCGCACTTGCCTGGGCAACGGTATCGGGGATATCCTTGGGAGCCTCAAGAGTTCCACATACATAGATCCCCGCTCTTGATGTGCTAACAGGTTCAAAACTACTGGTGTGCACAAAATTGTAGTGGTCCAGCTCAATGCCGAGTTTATTTGCCAGGTCAATAGAGTCTTGATGTATATCCATGCCTACTGATAAGACTACTATATCAAAGTCTTCCTGCACCCTTCGTCCTGCCTCATCTGTATACAGAATCTTGAGGCTTCCCGGCTCATCACCCGCCAATATATTATTGATCCTCGATTTTACAAAGCGGATCCCCATCTCCTCTTTGGCCCGGTTATAGTACCGCTCAAAGTCTTTACCATAGGTGCGCACATCTATATAGAAGATAGCGGCGTCTACTGGTATAGAGGAGTGTTCTTTGGCTATCATGGCCTCTTTTATGGCATAGGTGCAACAGACAGACGAACAATAACCTCTATCCCCTGTATGGATATTCCTTGAACCCACACACTGTATCCAGGCGATCTTTTTAGGTTCCTTTTTATCTGAGGGTCTTACAAGATGACCCTTATAAGGGCCGGATGCGCTCAGGATGCGTTCAAATTCCAGGCTGGTAACAACATTGGGGAAATGATTATATTGATAGGTATCATTAGTAGCAGGGTCGTATGGTTCAGAACCAGTGGCAATAATGATAGATCCCACATCGATATCCAACAACTTATCTGTCATATCATGATTTATGGCCTGGGCCTTACAGGCCTCCACACATTGAAAACACTCACAACATGCCCCGCAGTCAAGACAGCGACCTGCTTCTCTTTGTGCGGTCTCCTCATCCATTGCAAGGTTAGTCTCTTGAAAGGTTTTTATCCTTTCGGTAGCATTCAGGGTAGGGATCTGGGTCCTGGGCATCTTCGGTTCACTGGAATCAATAGGTTTGTAGTCCTTTTCCTGAAAATCCTCGCCATCAAATGATGGCATCCACATATCTTGTAGATAGGAAGATATGGAAGCAGCCGCCTTTTTCCCTTGAGCTATTGCCTCAATCACTGTCTTGGGGCCGGTAACCACATCGCCACCTGCAAAGACTCCCTTCTTTGTCGTCTCCAGCGTATACGGATTAACATTTAACAGGTCATTTTTTGTGAATCCAATCTCATTAAGGTCAGCGGCAAATGATTTATCAACTGTCTGCCCAATAGCAGCTATAATTTGATCCGCCGGAATAAAAAACTCCGAGCCATCTATGGGAACAGGTCTTCGCCTGCCGGAGCTATCAGGCTCCCCGAGCCTATTTTTAAGGCACTCCAGCCCCTTGAGGGTTCCATTATCCCCTATCACCGTTTTCGGTGTTACCAGGGCGTGGATCTGCACACCTTCCTGTAAGGCATCCTCAATCTCTAAAGGGTCCGCGGGCATCTCATTCCGGGTTCGTCTGTAAGCGATATGAACCTCGTCTGCCCCTAACCGGAGTGATACCCTGGCAGCATCAATAGCTGCGTTACCTCCACCAATGATGACAACCTTGCCCCTGGCCTCCCTTATAGTCCCTAAATTTACGCCCCTAAACCAGGGGACGCTCTGTTGAAAATTTTCATATCGATTTTCACCATGGATATTCAGTTTCATCCCTTTATGGGCACCAGCGGCGATATAGACCGCACGGTAACCTCCCTTGAGGAGGTCATTGATCGTTACATCCTTCCCGATAGGCGTATTTGTCTTTATTTCAACACCCAATCGCTTTATATTCTCAATCTCATTATTTAAGATTCTTCGAGGGAGGCGATATTCGGGGATCCCGAGTGCAAGCATTCCGCCGGGGACCTTTGAAGCCTCAAAAATGGTAGGCTTAAATCCATCAAGTGCCAAAAAATATGCTGCTGAGAGGCCACTTGGGCCTGATCCGATAATAGCAACTCGCTCTTCTCGCGCGGTGACTTCTGGAACCGGCAGGGAAAGGATATCCACCTGGTCAGCGGCAAACCTTTTTAGCTCCTTAATAGATACAGGCTCATCCACTTCACAGCGGCGGCACTCCTGCTCACAGAATCGTACACATACCCTGCCGAGGGTCCCCGGAAGGGGCGCATCGCGCATGATTATCTCGATAGCCTCCTTGTATTTGCGTGCCTTAATCATGGCCACATAGCCCTGTACGTTGATATGGGCCGGACAGGCAGAGATACAGGGGGGCCGGTCTTTCTTATCAATACTATAAGCCAGGGGAACGCTTTGAGGATACATGATGTACGCTGCTTTCCTCATAGATAAATTTCTGTTGTACTCATCTGGAAGGCTGACCGGGCATACTGTAGCACAATCTCCACAACCAGTGCATTTATCAGGATCTACATAGCGCGAGTGTTGATGTACTTTGACCTGAAAGTTGCCCTCTTCACCAGTAATGCTCTCTATTCGAGAAAGGGTTAATATCTCGATATTGAGATGCCGGCCGCATTCCACCAGCTTTGGCCCCATGATACACATGGAGCAATCATTTGTGGGGAATGTCTTATCTAATTGTCCCATTCTGCCACCAATGGAGGCTGATTTCTCAAGCAGATATACATAAAAGCCGGATTCTGCGAGATCAAGGACTGCCTGCATCCCACCTATACCTCCACCCACAACCATCACCGCTCCGATCTTATCTTTTGCCATCTCTTCTTCTCTCTCATACCTTAAAGATAATCTATATCGATAAATACTTCTCCACAGATGTTATATCTATCTTATTCATGGCTAATCCCAATGTTACACTGTCAATATCCAGGCTCAATCCTAAAAGCTGTGGATAGAGGATCGCAGGGAGGAGATGATTTCCACCACGCTCCTTATTAAGCATCCCTTGAACTGTATCAAGCTGGATATGACAGTATGCACAGGCATCGCAGAGGTAGTCAGCCCCTGATTGTTTTGCATTGGCAAGCTTTTTCTCTGTTAGATCCATGGACAGGTCATCATTTGTTCCAAACAGAGGGGCGCCACAACAATCAAGCCTTGCCTGCCAGTCAATGCTTTCAGCGCCTGTTGCCCTCACAAGGTTATCAAAGAGCGTGGGATTAACCGGGTCATCAAATTGAAGGATCTCCTTCGGTCTGAGGGCATGGCACCCATAGTGGGCAGCAATCTTGAGCTTCGTATACGGTTTGGTGATCTTCTCCTTGATAACCTCAACACCAACATCATGGTACAGGACAGATAGGAGATGTTTTATCTCAATATCTCCTTCATATGTTAGGCCTTCTTTCTTGAGGATGGCATTGATTTCTTTTCTGAGCGCAGGGATTTCCTTCATGAAATGAGCCGCATGTTTGAGCATTCCAAAGCCACACTTGCAAAGGACGAGTATATTAAGACTTTCCCTTTCAGCAAGGGCCAGATTTCTTGCTGAGGAAAGAACGGCTGCCTTAAAATTAATGTTTCGCAAGGGATATCCGCAACAATTAAATTCCTTTATATTCACCAGTTCCACACCCAGCTTTCCTAATACTGACCTTGAAGAGGATTCATACTGGGGCAGCCTGGCAGGAATCGTACAACCTAAGAATAGTGCAAATTTCATAATAGCCTTTCCGTCCATAAACGATGATTATCGATTAAAGATTGATGCATAATCCCTTTGGGGTGAGCTGATTAGGGCTTTTTAACCGTGAACCATGAACGTTGAACCGCTCAACATAAGTTGTACACATTCCTTATCGCCAGGTTCTTCAGTTCAAAAAGCACCTCAGTTACCCTGACCCCCTGAGGGCACTGCTCCTGGCACTGATAACACGTAACACAATCCCATATCATATTTGAGCCAAAGGCCAGGTCCCTGACCCCCAATCCAACGGCATGCATAATCTGATGAGGCAGCATCCCCAGGATCTCCATGGGATTCTCATAATTGGCCACTACCGGACATACATTGGTACAGGTCTGGCAGGCAAAACACTCCTTAAAGGTGCTTACCTGATCTGAAAGGCCTAGCATACCTTGAATTTCCCTATCGGGACGGGTCAGAGTTAGATTTTTCACCTGGTTTTTCATCAAATCGCTCTCGGCGGCGATAGCCTCCCTGGCCAGGTCCAATGGCCTCTTGTAATCACCCTGGCGTATACCTTCCTTCATTAAACCCCGGTAAAAGGAAAGGGGTGAAAGCACAGAAAACTCCTGGTAATCCTTCTGAAACAACACCTCTCTCATATTAAACCACAACTCTTCCAGGTTGATACCCGCCGGACAGACATCAGTGCACCTGTGGCAATTGGTGCACAGAGATGTTCCAACTAAGATGAGTTTGAGTCCCTTTTCATCGGTTTCCTTTCCAGATACAATCCTCTTTAATGACTGTATCTTTTCAGAGGGGAGTATGTTTATGTTTTGTATCTGTTCAAAGATTACCCCTACCGAGCACCGAGATGTGCACTGCCCACAGTGGGTACATGCATCAAGTTCAAGGGCCTGTCTTGTTGCTATATTTGCAGACTCTGACCCTCTTTTATCCATTACGCTATTTGCAAGGAGACTCAAAGGGCTTGTGATGATGTGAAAAAACTTGGAAAAGGGAAGATATGCAAGGCCGATGAAACATGCCAGGAAGTGTATATACCAGAGCAAGGTATGTATACCGGTTCTATCTAAGCTCAAAGCAACCCCTCTGGATGCAAAAGCCACTGAGTAACCTACAAATGCCCACTGGGCTCTGGAATGACAGCCTGCGCAGCTCATCTCATGAACCTCACTGCCCTCCTCAAGAAGCTCGGTGTCAAAAGGCTTCTTGAGATCAGGGGCAACGGTGCCAAATTCCTTTACCCAGAAGGCCGTAAGTGCCTTAAGCTCCTCCTCTTCTTCAATGTCGGCATAATCCGCGACCATCTGTTTGTAGACAGAGTACGATCCTATCTTGGTACCTTCCAAGAGGATGCCTGAGGCCATAATAATGGCCAAGAGTATGATGGCATAGATATCCATGGGATTGGTCTTAAGCCGGGGAGCTTTAAGGATGAATCTCCGGTAGATTGCCATACAGATACCAATGATGACTAATGCCCCGAAGAAGTCCCGTAAAAACAGAAAGGGATTTAGGGTTGGCAAATAGTCAGTAAATATGGCAGAGGTAATAAATTTGTCCAGGGCATGCATGAAAAGCAGGAGCATAAATGCCCCATATATCAGGATGTGGGTTAACCACCTAAAAGAATCTTCGTGTAGCACCTTTCTCTGGAGGATTACATCAAGAAAAAATACCTTGACCAGGGTCAAGACCTTGGAGCTGAATATGGTGGAAATTATCCCTTTCAGTGCTGATGAAACTCTTTTTGCTGTGGGTATTGTCTTTGAGTCAACGCTGGTTTTTAAAAAGAACCAGGTAGCTATCTTATAGATTAAGCCAATAGCAAAGATCGCCAAAGAGATATACAGACTGATGTAGTAGGCCATAGCTTGCTATCCTTTTTAGATTGTAAAGATTAGACATCATAACAAATAGCTCTTTTCAAATGTAAAAAAGCGACCCTTCCAACTGGCATTCTAAAATCCGGGGAGTTTAAATCCATTAATATCACTTCTGGATGGGATGGCTCCTCAGAACCCTCAGAAATGGGAGTCGTAAAAAAAATCGGAAATGCACACAAAATGAAATAATAGACAAATTTCTTCATGCGACTCCTTTCTATGGGTAATTCTGCTTTGATGCAATTTGCTATTCGGTTTTTCAAAGCTCATTTGCTGGATAATCCCTCGGCTTGTTCCAAAAGCAGAGATTTGAAACGATCCAATGTGACCGGATAACCTTGTATGGGAATCCCCATCCAATCAGAGTACTCCAGAAATTCCTCCGGCTTTTCAGCCATATACCGGTCAACATATCCG
This sequence comes from Deltaproteobacteria bacterium, assembly GCA_030592345.1. Lineage (GTDB taxonomy): Bacteria > Desulfobacterota > Desulfobacteria > Desulfobacterales. The sequence goes on along the minus strand of JAUVJO010000191.1, from coordinate 430 downwards.
ATGCCATCAATCACGATCGCACCTCCCGTGTGCCGGGGAAAATTTTCATTTGCAAGACCCTTGTCCCATCCCTTGAAAACATTGTGCCTGAATTTGATCCAGCCGGGCGTCATCCACCAGACCTTCTCACCACCGGCAACCTCCTGAGCAATTTGCTCACGTTCCGCTTCACTGGCGATCATGTCCATGCAGTGCGTGGCCTCAATTTTCGCCACACTCGGGCCTTGCTCTTCAATGATCTTTCGCATGGTGCGAGTGGGCTCATCGGCGTTAACATAACAGAACTTACCTCCATACACCACGAGGACCTTGTCCGCCTTTTCCTTGGCCTTGTTGATCCGCTCAATGAGTTGACGTTCCAGTTCACGAACATTCTCGTGGAGTCCGGGCGTTGTGAAAAACAGATGATTGGTATCCAGAAAACCTTCCT
>JAUVJO010000399.1 GCA_030592345.1 Deltaproteobacteria bacterium | reverse complement strand
TGTCCATTCCGGGAGAGCGCATCGGGTTTGTAGCTGTAAACCCTGGGGCTTCATTCAAGAAAGATCTTTTAGGCGGCATAGCGCTTGCCAACAGGATACTCGGGTTTGTTAACGCCCCTGCCCTGATGCAACGTGTGATAGCAGCCATCCAGGGGAAATGCGTAGATGTTTCCGAATATGCAAGGAAAAGAAAGCTTTTATGCGATGGTCTTGCCGAATGCGGGTATGAATTCGTCATACCTCCCGGTGCTTTTTACCTTTTTCCAAAAACACCTGTTGAAGATGATGTAAAATTTGTGAGATCCCTGCAGGAAGAATTGATCCTTGCCGTACCCGGCAGCGGGTTTGGCGGTCCCGGCCATTTCAGAATCGCATTCTGTGTGGAAGACGAAACCATAAAAAATGCAATGCCCGGGTTTAAAAGGGTTATGGAGAAGTATAAATAGGGCACAGATTAAACAGATCGTAATGCTTTAGATTTTAAAAAATTTATGCTTGCGAATTTGTTTTGAACCGCAGAATATCGAACAAGGAATATCGAATGTCGAAGTGTTTTTCCTTACTTCTGCGGTTCGATATTCCTTGTTCGATATTTGATATTCACAAATTGCTTGAAAATTTGCTTAATTTAACGATATTGACTCTCACATCGCAACGCGTAACTCACAACGCGTAACTCGCAACGTGTAACACGTTCCTCCGTGTCCCATACAATACAAGGAGAAGATATGAAAGTACTCAAAATCGACCATCTCGGTATTGCAGTAAAAAGCATTGATGAAGGAAAAAAGTTCTGGACAGACGTTTTGGGACTTGAGCTTGAAGGTTCTGAGACCGTTGAGGCACAAAAAGTTACCACAGCTTTTTTCCCGGTGGGAGAAAGTGAAGTAGAACTTTTGGAATCAACATCACCGGACGGACCAATTGCTAAATACCTGGAAAAGAAAGGCGAAGGAATCCAGCATGTCGCTTTCCGTGTTGAAAATATCGAAGATGCGCTAAAGGAGTTAAAGGAAAAAGGCGTAAAGCTCATTGATGAAAAGCCAAGAATCGGAGCAGGTGGAGCAAAGATTGCATTTCTTCATCCAAAAGCAACTCGCGGAGTTTTAGTTGAGCTGTGTGAAAGATAAAAAGGAGCATATCATGTCTGAACATCCTGACAAACAGAAATGGACAGATCTTGCAACAAAACAACTAAGAGGGAAATCTCTGGAATCACTGGACTGGGAAACCCCTGAAGGAATACGGGTAAAACCCCTTTATACGGCAGAAGATCTCGAAGGGATGGAGCACGTAAACACTCTTCCGGGACTTGAGCCTTATGTCAGGGGGCCCATGGCTACAATGTATGCGGGTCGTCCCTGGACCATACGCCAGTATGCGGGATTTTCAACGGCAAAAGATTCCAATGCGTTTTACAGGAGAAATCTCGCTGCAGGCCAGAAAGGGCTTTCGGTAGCCTTTGACCTTGCAACCCACAGGGGGTATGACTCGGATCATCCCAGAGTGGTTGGTGATATTGGAAAAGCAGGGGTTGCCATAGATTCGGTTGAGGATATGAAGATCCTTTTTGATCAGATTCCTCTGGATCAAATGACGGTTTCAATGACCATGAACGGCGCTGTACTGCCGATTCTCGCCGGATATATTGTTGCTGCGGAAGAACAGGGGGTAAAGCAGGAGCAGCTTGGTGGCACTATTCAAAACGATGTATTAAAGGAATACCTGACAAGAAACACATATATCTATCCTCCTGAGCCCTCCATGCGGATAGTGTCCGATATAATCGCTTTTAGTTCTAAAAACATGCCCAAATATAATACGGTCAGTATAAGCGGTTACCACATGATGGAGGCCGGGGCAAATTCCGTTCTCCAGACGGCATTTACCATAGCTGACGGCCTCCAGTACGTAAGGGCGGCACTTGATGCAGGGCTCGACATAGATACTTTTGCGCCCCGGCTGTCGTTCTTCTTTGGGGTGGGAATGAATTTTTTCATGGAAATCGCCATGTTAAGGGCGGCCCGTTTTTTGTGGCATGAATTGATCAGCCGGTTCAACCCCAAAAATCCGAAATCAACAATGTTGAGAACCCATGTTCAAACATCGGGCTGGAGCCTTACACAGCAGGACCCATATAACAACATTATTAGAACCACACTTGAATGTCTGGCTGCCGCACTCGGCGGAACCCAGTCTCTTCATACCAACTCCTTTGACGAGGCTGTGGGGCTCCCCACTGACTTTTCCGCCCGTATTTCCAGAAATACACAGATTATTGTCAAAGAAGAATCCCAGATTTGCCATGTTGTTGATCCTTTAGGTGGGTCTTATTATGTTGAAGCCCTGACTGATGGCATCATCAAGGAGGCAAGAAAGATCATAGATGAAGTCGAAGATTTGGGCGGCATGGCAAAGGCCATCGAAACCGGCATGCCAAAACTTAGGATTGAGGAATCGGCAGCAAGGAAACAGGCAAGAATAGACCAGGGCCTGGATGTTATTGTCGGAGTAAACAAGTACCAGATAGAGGAAGAACCTTTAGAAGATGTTCGTGAAGTGTCAGAGGCTGTTCGGGAAGAGCAGATTCAAAGATTAAAAGAGATAAAGGCCGCGCGTGATGATGCTGCTGTTGAAAAAGCTCTTGGGGATATAACCAGAGCCGCTGAATCGGATGGGAACATGCTTGAGGCCTGTATCCCTGCTGTACGGGCCAGGGCTACGGTTGGAGAGATTTCCGATGCCATGGAGAAGGT
>JAUVJO010000015.1 GCA_030592345.1 Deltaproteobacteria bacterium | reverse complement strand
CGCTCGCTCCTTGAAAATGCCAAGGGAGGCGTAATTGCTGGCGTCGGCCTTCTCCTTTTGTTCTGGACGATTATACGCGTACTTGGAAACATCGAAACCTCGTTCAACCAAATCTGGGGGATAAAAAAACCGAGGAGCGTAACCAGAAAAATCAGCGATTATCTTGCGGCCATGTTTGTCTGTCCACTGCTCTTCATCTTGTCCAGTTCGGTCACTGTGGTGATAAAGAGCGAGGTGGCACTTGGGGTGCAGAAAATCACACTACTGGGGGCGGTCGGCCCTGCTATATTCTTTTCTCTCAAGTTGTTACCTTATTGTGTAATCTGGATACTTTTTTCTTTTGTGTACATGTTTATGCCGAATGCAAAGATCAATTTCAAATCGGGTCTGTTAGCTGGAATTGTCGCTGGCACGCTGTATCAGATTTTTCAGTTGGTCTACCTTTCATTTCAGATTGGTGTGGCCAAATATAATGCCATTTATGGAAGCTTTGCAGCGCTCCCCCTTTTTCTGGTATGGCTACAGCTCAGTTGGATGATCGTGCTCTTTGGGGCGGAGATTTCATGTGCCCACCAGAAGGTGGAGTCCCACGAGTTTGAGCCGGAGTTTTCGACTTTGAGTTATGAGCACAAAAAGTTGCTCGCGCTGTTGGTTGCACATCTCATAGTGAAGGATTTTTCTCAAGGGGACAAACCGTTATCTGCCGTTCAAATTGCAAAAAGGCTACAAGTTCCCATCCGTCTGGTTGCAGAGATACTACAAAGACTAGCGGAGTCACAGGTTATTTCCGAGATACGTGACAACGAGAACAACGAGGCAGCCTACCAGCCTGCTCGCAGCATTGATTTTTTGACGATCAAGTATGTAATTGATAGCCTTGAACAACACGGCACCGATCATATGCCTGTTGTCACGTCACACGAACTGGACAGGCTCACCGAGTGCTTGAAGACCTTTGGCGATGTGATTGAAAAATCGCCGGCAAATGTGTGTTTGAAAGAGATATAGGCTGTCTTTAACCCTTGACTAACCCCTGGGAAACCCCTACACTCCCGCCAGCTTATTCTCGCACTATTTCTTGATGACATATAGACTTTCACATATTTAATTTCACAAGGCCAGAGGGAGGAGGCTGTATTGTAATACGCCGACGACCGATAACGCGGTGAAATTTAATATGTGAAAGTCTATAGCCAACTTCGGCCTCTCGCGATGTAGGTTTCCCGAGGATTTGCCAGCCAAGCGGCTCCTTCCGTTAATTCTTGAGGACATGCAAGGGACAAACAAGATTTCGTATGAACAGACTCGGCAAAGAGATTGACGTTAATATTGAAGATGAGATGAGGCGGTCTTATTTGGACTACGCCATGAGTGTGATCATCGGCCGGGCCCTGCCTGACGTTCGAGATGGCCTTAAACCGGTCCACCGCCGGATTCTCTACGGCATGCACGAGCTTAAAAACGAGTGGAACAAAGCGTACAAGAAGTCAGCTCGTGTTGTAGGCGATGTCATTGGTAAATACCACCCCCATGGTGACGTGGCTGTTTATGACACCATCGTGCGTATGGCTCAGGGCTTTTCTCTGCGTTATCCACTGGTAGACGGTCAGGGAAACTTCGGCTCAGTAGACGGCGACCCTCCTGCTGCCATGCGTTACACCGAGGTCAGACTCACACGCCTGGCCCATGAAATGCTTGAAGATCTTGACAAAGATACAGTCGATTTTGCCCCAAACTATGATGAATCTCTTGTTGAGCCTTCTCTAATGCCGGCCAAGATCCCGAATCTCCTGATTAACGGTTCCTCTGGCATCGCAGTGGGCATGGCAACCAATATTCCACCGCACAACCTGTCTGAGGTGATTAATGCCACAATTGCCCTTATCGACAATCCGGATATTTCCTGTGAAGCCCTCATGGGCTTCCTGCCAGGTCCTGATTTTCCCACATCAGGTATTATTTACGGTCGTAAGGGTATTGATGCAGCTTATAAGACAGGAAGAGGTATTATCCGGGTACGCGCCCGTGTGATGATTGAAAAAGATCGTAGAACAGGACTCGAAAGCATCATCGTCAACGAAATCCCCTACCAGGTCAACAAGAGCCGCTTGATTGAGAAGATCTCGGAACTGGTGAAAGAAAAACGCATAGAAGGCGTCAAATATGTCCGGGATGAATCTGACCGTGAGGGGATGCGCATCGTCGTTGCTCTTAAAAAAGACGAATTTGCCGGGGTGATCATTAACCAGCTTTATGCGCACACGCAGATGGAATCCACTTTCGGAATCATCCTCCTTGCCATAGTGGACAGGCAACCCCGGCTTCTCGCCTTAAAAGACCTCCTCAGCCATTTTGTGGAACATCGCAAGCAGATTATTGTACGCCGCACCCGCTTTGAATTGACCAAGGCCGAGGCCCGTGCCCATGTCTTGGAGGGCCTTAAGATAGCCCTCGATCATATCGATGCCGTGATCGCTGTGATCCGGGCATCAAAAAGTCCTCCCGAGGCCAAAAAGGCCCTTGTCTTACAATTTGAGCTTACCGAGATCCAGGCTCAGGCCATCCTGGATATGCGCCTGCAACGCCTGACAGGCCTGGAGCGAGACAAAATTATCGAAGAATACAAAGAAACTATCCAGGCGATAGCACGATACCGTGAGATCCTGGCCAGTGAACGTCTTATCTTAAACATCATCAAAGAAGAACTGAGGGATCTCCAAAAACGTTATGGGGACGAGCGCCGAACCGAAATCGTGGAAGAGACCGAGGAGATCACGGTAGAAGATATGATTGTGGAAGAGGATATGGTGGTCACCATATCACATACCGGTTACATCAAGCGAAACCCCATAACGCTTTACAACAGCCAGCACCGGGGCGGTAAGGGTAAGACCGGTGTTGCCATCAAAGAAGAAGACTTTGTGGACCGTCTTTTTGTGGCCTCCACACACGACACATTCCTGTTCTTCACAAACTGGGGGCGGGTGTACTGGCGCAAGGTCCATGAGCTGCCGCAGGCTGGCCGCTTGGCGCGGGGCAATGCCATTGTCAATCTTCTTTCCCTGCAGGAGGGAGAAAAGCTCGCCACTGTCCTTGCGGTCCCATCCTTTGAACCGGGACTTGCCGTTCTCATGGCCACAAAGCGATGCCTGGTGAAAAAGACAGACCTCATGGCTTACAGCCGTCCCAGGTCAGGCGGCATTATTGCCTTGAATCTTGTTGAGGGCGACGAACTCATTGCAGCCAGGATCACTGACGGCACGCAGAACGTTTTTCTCGGATCAATGGACGGAAAGTCTATCCGGTTTCACGAATCCGGCGTCAGATCCGTAGGTCGCGCCAGTCAGGGCGTACGCGGGATGCTTCTTGCCGAGGGAGACCATATTGTGGGAATGGAAGTCCTTACGGACGGAAAAACCCTCATGACCATCACTGAAAACGGTTACGGGAAACGAACCTCGATTGATGAGTACCCCATACAGAACCGGGGAGGCAAAGGCGTAATCACCATCAAGACCACGGAGCGAAATGGCGTGGTTATTGCCATCCTGCTGGTAACCGATGAGGATGACGTGATGCTGGTGACCAGTCGTGGTAAGATCATCCGGATGCCTGTTAAAGACATCTCAGTCATTGGTCGCAATACCCAAGGGGTTCGGCTGATCGCAATGCAACCCGGGGAACGGGTGGCCAGTGCCGCACGCCTGGCAGAGAAGGACGTGTAGGGAGAGGTGTAAAGTGTCTAAAGTGAGCTAAAGTGCCTAAAGTTGCAGGATCAAAGAACAGCTTCGCATAATATTTTTCAAGACCAAGGAAGGCGAAAATTATAACCACAGGAATACATAGAAGTATTTCGAGGATTATAATTTGAGCCTGACGTAGAGATTGGGGAAAATAGCCATTCTCATGAGGCAGAATTTCCAACTATGGCAGTGCTGAGTAGATATGGAAATAACGAACATGAAGATTGGGGTGATTGGGGCCGGCGCATGGGGGACTGCGCTTGCTAATGTGCTTGCGCAGAAGGGCTGCGAAGTCGATCTGTGGGCTTTTGAAGAAGAAGTCTGCTCTGACATTCTTGAAACCCGTGAAAACAAGGTGTTTCTTCCCGGGATTCACCTTTCTGAAAACCTCAAGCCTTCAAACGACCTCGACGAAGTGGCGTCTGCAAAAGACATGTTGGTCCTTGTGATGCCTTCCCATGTCTTTCGCTCTGTAGCTGCAAATCTCGTCCATCATCCCACGGAAAGAACCCTCATCGTCAGTGCCTCCAAAGGGATAGAAAACAAGACCCACCTCACCATGTCAGGCATCCTCCTTCAGCTTCTTCCCCCAAGACTCCATGACCGGATTGCAGTCATTTCAGGCCCGAGTTTTGCCAGAGAGGTGGCGCAAAAGATCCCAACAGCGGTCACTGTGGCTACTGGTGACGTAGACGTGGCCCGACAGGTACAGACCACCTTTGCTGCCCCTTATTTTAGGGTTTACACCAGTTATGATGTGATCGGCGTGGAACTCGGCGGTGCGGTAAAAAACGTGATGGCCATTGCAGCAGGTATTTCAGATGGCCTTAGTCTCGGATATAACACCCGGGCCGCCCTGATCACCAGAGGGCTAGCCGAGATACAGCGCCTGGGGCTAAGGCTCGGGGCTAACCCAAAAACCTTTATGGGACTCGCTGGCATCGGGGATTTGGTACTGACCTGCACCGGCAAGCTGAGCCGAAACTGGACCGTGGGTCACAAGTTAGGGCAAGGAATGAAGCTTGAGACCATTTTGTCTGAGACGCGCACTGTAGCCGAAGGTGTCGAGACCACAAGATCGGTTTACAATCTGTCCCGAAAGGTGGGGGTCGAAATGCCCATTGCAGAGCAGGTCTATCGGATATTGTACGAAGATCTCGACCCGAAAGAAGCACTTCGAATCCTCATGAGCCGGGACCTAAAACAAGAGTTCGATGAATAGTAATTCGGTGTTGCCATTTTGGATTGCGGATTGCGGATTTGGAGTTGCGAGTTATGGGTTGTCGGTTGACCTTTTGATTCCCACTTTAAGCTTTTACGTGTTGCGGGGAGATACGGTCTTACGTGGGAGGCAGAGAATGACAAATGACCAGTGACAAATGACTATACTCCGGACGGCCATTAACTGCGTTTTTTTGAATACTAAAGTGAGCTAACGTGCCTAAAATTATAGGACCAAAGACCGGTTTTTATTATAATAATATCTTCAAGTCCTCAATCCCGCTAAAGGCGGGACTCACTTTAGACACTTTAGTTCACTTTAGGCACTCTCTCGCGGCAAAAGCTCCAATTGTGGCCGTGCTGAGTATAATAACTAATAGCCAATGACTGACGCAAAGAAACCCCACAAGGGCGAAGGCCATCGGGCCCGCCTGAGGGATAAGTTCCTGGCGTCTGGCCTGGACGGGTTTCACGACTACGAGGTGATCGAACTGCTCCTCACCTTGGCCACACCCAGAAAAGATTGTAAGGAGCAGGCCAAGCAGGCCTTAAAGCATTTCAAGACCCTCCAGGGCGTTATAGAAGCATCCCCTGAAGCGCTCCAGGAAATCAAGGGGATCGGACCGAAAAATGTATTCGGCATCAAGTTCATCCACGCAGTTGCCAGCAGATACCTGAAAAAAAGAATCGTCAAAAAAGATCCCATTAAATCTTCGAGAGAGCTTTTCGAGTATCTTTACCATACCCTTCGCGACAAGAAGCGTGAAATCTTCAAGGTCGTCTTTCTTGATGCCCAAAACACGATCATCACCATAGAAACCCTTTTTGAGGGGACCCTTACAGCAAGCAGCGTCTATCCCAGGGAAGTCGTCCAGGCCGCCCTCAGGCATCATGCCGCAGGCCTGTTCCTGGTCCACAACCACCCCTCAGGAGAGCCTAGGCCATCTCACGAAGACAAGCTCATCACCCGGCACTTGATCCACGCCTGCAGGGTCATGGGGATTACAGTCCATGAGCACCTGATTATCGGAGACAACACCTATTTCAGTTTTGCAGATCACGGTCACATCGCCGAGATGAACCGCGACTATGAGGCATTGCACGATGGGTAGTGTGAGGAAACATGGAACCGTTCACGGTTCACTGTTGTCCGTTGTCCGTAGCGTCCTCTAATATTTATCCACTTGCAGGTTTGATTTTCTATCTATCATGACTGTCACTCATCCGTTGCGCGTCCACCGAGCATATCTGCTCATTTGCGTCCCTGTCTGTCAGTGAACGGAGAACGGAAAACCGTGAACGTTACAGGTGTGTTGCTCACGGTTCGCCCATCATCCTCCAGACGCGTCCTGCACACAGCAAGATAAGAAAGGCCTGACATGTATAAAGCTACCGTCCGTGGTGATGGTGATAGCGCCGTCCTGGTCTGTGCGAAATATCTGACAGCCGCAGGCGTCGTAGCGCTTGAGGATCTTGTGGCAAGGAAATCCGAATATGTTTTTCCATCCTGCTGATATGACCGCTATCCCAGGTTCTACATGCTTTAGAAAGCCCGGTGTGCTCGATGTTTTGCTCCCGTGGTGAGGAACTAACAGCACATCACTCTTGAGCGTGTTGCCTGCCAGGGCCGCAAGTTCCTTTTCTGCCTCAGCTTCAATATCTCCTGACAAAAGGAATGAAACTTCGTCAAATGACACCTTTAGAACAAGGCAGTTGTTGTTTGGCGTGCGCCAGGCGTCCTGGGGTTTTCGTTCCAGGAAATCTTTGGGGGGATAAAGGGTCTGGAATCGAATGCCATTGATTATTTTCGGTCTCAAGAGATCTTCTAATCCGACAATACGGATATTTTTTTCTGAGATAATGTCCAGGAACTCCTGGTACTCGCGGTTAGGAACATCGTCCTGGTTCATCCACACTTCCCGCACATTGAAGTGCCTGGCAATAAACAAGAGACCGTTCAGGTGGTCCGAGTTTGGATGGGAAAGCACAAGGGTCTCTACAGTTGCAATCTTTTTGCGCCATAGAAACGGGGCTACGATTCTTGCGCCTACATCAAAACGATTGTCATAAAACCCGCCACCGTCCACCAGCATGCACCGGCCTCCCGGGAGTTCGAGCAGCGCTGAGTTTCCCTGGCCAACATCGATGAAGGTTACCCTCAACTCCTGGTTGCCAAATCTTTTTGTGGCCCAGTAGGTAACATCTGCCAAACAAACGAGTGCGATGCCGATGAGCGCCACCTTTGCCAGGCGGGTCTTCCTGAAGTTTAGAAGCGCCCATGCCAGGGCATAGTAAAGCCCGATCTCGATCAACGTAGGGGTCACGGTCTTTACGGCAGCAAAAGGGATTTCTGAGAAAAGGACGGCCAGGCTAAGGCCCCCTTGCATAATGGCGACTGCTGCTTTCATGATCCAAAGAGATAATGTTGCGCTAACTGGCAGGAACAGGACCGCCAGCAGTCCAAGGGGCACGACCAGAAATCCGACCAGGGGTACCATAAGACAATTAGTGAAAACCCCGATGACCGATGTCTGATTGAAATAGTAAAGTGTTATGGGAAGGGTGCCCAGGATGGCTGCTGCTGAAACCAGTAAGAAAAGAGCCAATCTCTTTTGCACACGAAATGGACTACTCCTTAGTTTGGCAACAAACGGAAGGTTTCTAAGGATGTACAGAATGGAGAAGACCGCGACAAAAGAGAGCTGAAACGATATCTCAAAAAGGGCAGTGGGGCTTATGATCAGGATCACAAGGGCTGCCACGGCCAGTGTGTTGATCGGATCGTGTTCCCGCTCTAATAGCAAAGCGATGAGAAAGACCATCACCATGATTACAGCGCGCTGGGTGGCTGGTGACATGCCGGCCAGGAAGCCGTAAAAGAGCACGGGCAAGGCACACATCACGGCGGCCCCTCGTGTGACCCAGGCAGCCAGAAGTATCCTTTGCGATCGTGCCAGCAGATAGCGGAACACGAAAAAAGCAAGGGTCGCCACCATGCCGATGTGAAGTCCGGAGATGGCCAGGAGATGGGAAATCCCTATCCTGTTGAAGATCTCCCGGTTTTCGCGGGAGATCTCGCTTCGATCTCCGATGATGAGGGCCTTCAACAAACCTCCAGCTTCCTTTTGCTGAGCGGCCCTTTCGATCAATCCGGATACGGCTTCACGCGAGCGGTTGAGCGATTTGCTAAGCCAGCCCGTTTTTGATGCAGAGAGTTTGACCAAAAGTTCTTTCTTGGAAACGTATGCCGAAGCCGTAATTCCTCTAAAGGCCATGTATCGTTCATAGTTAAAGCCCCCGGGATTGTTGAAATTTCGGATCTCCTTGAGCTTTGCCAGGCAAGCGACTCGATCCCCTGAGCGGAGGCCTTCCACATTTGCCCGTATCGTAACCCGGATTGCACCGGTGACCGGATAGGACATTTGCTTCCTTGTGAGGGTTTCTACATCAAGAGTGAAGCGCGTTCGGTCAGGAAAACACTGAGGGTGGCCATCAATTGTACCAATAATATGCCAGGGTTTGTCGTCGATATAACGGGATACATTGCTGGATCGAAGGTCTGGTGCTATCCAACCCTGGAGGCTCCAGTAGCCAAGGACAAAAAAGAGGGCAAGCGGGAGGAGACGAACTTTTCGTTCCTTGCAGACAAAAAAAGCAGAAGCAATAAAGACAACGATGATGGCCAAAAATGTGCCGGAGAGCCCGGGCAAATAGAGGCCAGCACTAATTCCGCAGATAAGTGCCAGCAGGACGGGGATGAGTGGCCTGGCATAGGTCTTTCTGCGTTTTCCAGCATGCATAGTGTTTTTTGTATGCCGGCTAACGGGTTAACCTGAAATTCACGTCTATTCCTGCGTCCGCCATATCCGGGCTCCCAATTGCGCCAACTTCTTTTCAATAGCTTCATATCCCCGGTCTATGTGATAGACCCTCGATACTTCAGTTGTTCCTTGTGCTGCCAGGCCTGCAAGGATCAATGACGCGCTGGCCCTTAAGTCCGTGGCCATGACAGGGGCCCCGGTTAAGGGTTTGCCACCCTGGACCACGGCAGCATTGCCGGAAATCTTAATGTTTGCGCCCATGCGCTGGAGTTCACTTACATGAATGAACCGGTTTTCAAATATTGTTTCAGAAACAACGCTCAAGCCAGGGGCCAAACACATGAGTACCATGAACTGGGCCTGCATGTCTGTGGGAAAGCCCGGATACGGGAGAGTCTTAACGTCAACACTGGAAGTGATTTCGTCGCAGACGACTCGAAGTCCATCTGGTTCTTGTTCAACACTGATTCCGGCCTGTCGCACTTTATTGACAAGGGCTGGGAGGTAAGACGGTTCACACCCGAGAATCTTGATGTCACCACGAGTCACACCGGCAGCAATGATGAACGTGCCGGTTTCTATCCGATCGGCCATGATGGTAAGAGACGTCGGCTTAAGCTCATCGACACCCGTAATGGTCATTAGTGGCGTGCCGGCTCCTGTTATCTGTGCACCCATTTGATTCAAGGCACCTGCCAAGGCCACCACCTCTGGTTCACGGGCCGCATTTCTAAGGGTGGTCACGCCATCAGCAAAGACTGCCGCCATCATCAGGTTTTCAGTGCCTGTTACCGTGACAATGTCAAAATAGATATCAGCCCCTTTAAGGGCTGGAGCCCTGGCATCGATGTAGCCATGATCGAGAGAGATATCAGCTCCCATCCGTTCCAGGCCCTTGAGGTGTAAGTCAATTGGACGGGCTCCGATGGCGCATCCTCCGGGCAAAGAAACCCTCGCCCGTCCCAGGCGAGCGAGCAATGGCCCGAGGACCAGGACAGAAGCACGCATGGTTTTTACCAGATCATAACGGGCTTCATAGCTGTTGAGGGTGCTGGCATTTATTCTGACCACATCTCCTTCGGTCTCCACCTGAGCGCCAAGGTCAGAGAGAAGCTTTTTTATGGTCCTGATGTCTCTCAGGTCAGGCACGTTGTGATAGACATTTGGGCCCTCATTCAGCAGGGCCGAGACCAATATGGGAAGGGCTGCATTTTTTGCCCCGCTTACAGCAACCGTCCCTTCCAAACGGTGCCCTCCTTCAACGATAATTTTTTCCATTTAATTTTCTCTTGTCAGCGTTCACGGAGTATTGGAGTCCCTCTTCATCCCAGCCCCTGAGACGATAATAATCGGCGAGCATCTTATCGAGTTCTGCCTCGGTTATGCGGTGCCCGGTTTTTAGGGCCTCCTTATAGATACGCTCTGGAAGGCGGTCGTCTTCCGGTCTTAGCCCCTCTTGAATATTGAATTTGCGCACAATATCCGAGATGTTGCAGCTTATGGTCCTAAGCGTCGTCTCATCGGCCTCTAAACCTGTGACCCCTTGCACGATCTCGCACAATGTCTCCCAGGGGTAAAGGTCCCGGTAGAAACGACACAGGATCAACGTGTCAAAAATGGTAAGACGATCCTCAAAGTCCACAAACATGGCGGCCTTGCCTTCAATGGCATCAGGGGCAATCATGCCAGAGAGTTCCGGCTTGTAGAAAGTAGCCCTCAGGTGGCAGGCCCCCCGGTCTGAAGTGGCATACCCCAGGCCCACGCCCTTAAGAACCCTGGGATCGTAGCCCGGAGGTTCCAGGCCCTTTACGTGAACCGCGATCTCTTCAAGGCCCCATTCCCTGGCAGTCGTCCTTATCCCTTGGGCCAGAAGCTCTCCTATCCCCTCCCGAAAGGCGATCATTTTTAAAATTCCGGCAATCGCATCCACCTGTCCATAATCAACCGGATAATCAATTTTCCCTCGGCGGGCCGCCTCGATTGTAAGCCCGCAAAGGTTTCCTGCACTAATCGTATCCATGCCAAGCCGATCGCAGATGTCATTTAAGTAGATGATCTCCTCAATGCTATCAATGGCGCAAAGCCCACCAAAGGCGTAAATCGTCTCATATTCAGGCCCTTCAAGCCTGAGGCCGCTATGACGTCCCTCTCTCACGGTGGTCATGCGACCGCAGGCCATGAAACACTTGAGACAGGCACGTGGTCTGACGTGGCACTGGCTGTGAAGGGCATCAGCGCTGATAGACGGCCATTTTTCATAGCTTCCCTCTGACCAGTAGCGGGTTGGAAAGGCCCCTGCTTCGTTCATGACCTTTACCATCGTGGGCGTGCCAGTGCTTTTGTAGGTTGCAACTTGAGGATGACCTTTGGCCTCTTGAGCCAGGCGTTTTGCAAAGACCGACACGGCTTTGCTATCGGACAGTTTTCGCTTGCGATTGCCCTGAAACAAGATGGCTTTGAGCCTCTTGCTTCCCATGACACAGCCCGCGCCTGTCCGGCCTGCCGAACGCCAGTGATCGTTTTCTATGACCGAAAAACAAACCTGGTTTTCGCCTGCCGGCCCTATGACCACAGCCCCTGTCCGCACTTTCTGCTTGCCATTCGGGCTGAATCTTTTAACGACCTCGTCTTCGGTCTGAATGGTGTCCATACCCCATATGTTACGCGCCTCGTGGAACGCCACACCCTCAGGGTGAACCACCAGGACCGTGGGGTTTTTGCTTTTCCCCTTTATTATGACTGCATCGTATCCCGCAGCATCCACGGCCTCGGGCACGCGTCCCCCGGCATATGATTCGGAATAGAAGCCGGTTTGGGGTGACTTGGTGAAAACGCCGTATCTGGACGAGCCCCAGACCAGGCTCCTGCATACAGGCCCAGTGGCAAAGATCAAGTGGTTCTCCGGGCTGAAGGGATCCACCCCTGCCGGGTTCAGCTTGGCGAGGAGATACGATGCCAGCCCTTTTCCGCCGAGAAATCCTGGAAGAACCTCTGTTTCGGTCCTTTCAACAGAAAAACTCTTCAGCGTGAGATCCACCACGAGGGTCCTGCCGTAAAATCCGTACATGCTTTCAAATCCATTCTTTCAAAAGATCGCCCTGCGATAAGCAGACGCTTCAAAACAGGAACTCTAATCCAGGTCCTACGTTTACCATTTTCTTACAAAAAATCAATACAAACGGCCGGGCTGCGGGACATCCGGGTCCCCTGGAATGGTTCCCCATGCTGTGAGGTGGACAATTACAAGAGATCAACCGGGCCAACTGGCGAACCGGCAAACGGGTTAACCGAAAACATACCTGTGCCGCGAGTTACTTCAATAGTTCCATGACACCTACGCTCAGCCAGGGAACGTATGTAATAAGAAACACGATTACCGCCATAATAAAGAGGAAGGGTAGGGCATCGAGGGAAACTCTGGTGAGCGGCTTTTCGAAACGAAACGAAGCCAGGAACAGGTTCATGCCGACTGGCGGCGTGATATAGCCCAACTGGAGATTGGCCAGAAAAATAATGCCCAGATGGGCGGGATGAACACCGAAAGACTCTGCCATGGGCAGGATCAGAGGCACGACCACGACCAGTGCGGAATAGATATCCATCAAGCAGCCGACCAGGATCAGCCCCCCATTTAATGCCAACAGGAACAGCCACTTGCTGTGAAGGTGTGTTGCCCCCCATTTGGCAGTATGCAAGGGAACCTGCGCGTCAACAAGATAGCTCGTTAGTCCCATGGCCACGCCGAGAATAATGAGCACGCCTCCCACCAGGGCAGCGCACTTAACCAGTAAAGCCGTGACTGCTTTTAGGCTCAGATCCTGATAGATTAAGGTCTCTACGATCAACCCATAGACTACCAGGACGGCCGCAGTCTCTACCAAGGTGCAGAATCCGCTAAAGATAAGTAAGAGCACAAGGATCGGCATAACAACTTCCCATTTTGCGATCAAAAGCGCATGGGCTGCTTCTTGAAAACGAAAAGGGGTCCTGCCTGCACCGGTCTTAGACCCCTGGTACATGCAGACGAGACAAAAAGGGGCAATCAGCAGAATCCCTGGCACGAGACCAGCCTTGAACATGTCAATAATCGGTACGCGGGCGATCACGCCATACAGGATAACAACAAGGCTTGGGGGGAGCAGCAAACCAAGGCTGCCTGTTGAGGTGAGGAGCCCTATAGAAAAATTTTCTTTAAAACCGCTTTTTAATAGCACTGGCAACAGCAAACCGCCCAGAGCAAGAATGGTCACGCCGGATGCGCCCGTAAATGTCGTAAAGAATGCGCAGAGCAGCGTTGCAGCCACTGCTAATCCACCCGGGATCCATCCAAAGAGCGCCCTGAAGACGCGAACTAGGCGTTCACTGGCATTTCCCTCTGAAAGAATGAAGCCGGCCAAGGTAAATAGCGGTATTGTCGGAAAGATAGGTGATGCCACGATGCGATATATTTCGGCAGGTATGGCGGCGACTGTCACGCCATCACCCCAGAAAAGCAAGAGAGCCGCTCCACCCAGCAAGACAAAGATAGGGGTTCCCAGGACTGCTGCCACGGCCAGCAATAACAGCCCGGGTAGAACAAGTTGTGAGGCAGAGTCACCAAAAAGGATTGGAAGCAGGATCATGGCCGGAAGGCTCAGCCCAACCAGGACTCTCACACAAGTGCGCTTTGATGTACGGAGAATGAACCGGATGGCCATGACAGCAAAACCAAAGGGCATAATGGCTTCGGCAATCCAGATTGGGATCCACCCCCCGATAGCGGTCAAACCACCGCTTTCAAAAAGACCAAAGGGTTCGAGCCAACGCTCGACAAAGTCAGGTATGATTGTAGCCGTCCAGGGCGGCAAGCCGGGCGCTTCAGCCACGACCAATTTCAGGCTGGCGCCAAACAAGCCGGCACAAACAGCAGCCGATATGAAGGCAACCAGACAATCGACCACACGGCTTACACGCGATGGAAACCAGCTTATGGCCGCGGCGATCTTGAGGTGTTTGCCTTCCCGTGTGGCGAGCATAGCGCCGAGAAACCCGATCCAAAGCGTAAGGTGCTGAACATATTCCGTTGCACCAGGAATACTGGTATACGACCAGGTACGCCCAACAAGTTCTGCAACAGGGATCAAGGCCATGACAATCAGGGCCATGGCCAGGACCGCATCCTCGGCCCGGCCCACCCACCGGGCCATGTGGCTGAACATGCTCGCTGACGAACTTGTAGTGTCTGGATCAGGTTTCATGGGGTATATCTGAGGGTAAAGCTCAAAGGTGAAAGCTCAAAGCTCAAAGAAAAAAGCGCTCCTATAGACTTTCACATATTAAATTTCACAAGGCCAGAGGGATGAGGCTGTATTGTAATACGCCGACGACCGATAAGGCGGTGAAATTTAATATGTGAAAGTCTATATATCCTTTTTACATTTGGTGGGCAATAGGTCAAGAAAGATTGGAGTGATGGAGTACTGGAGTGATGGGACAGAAAAGCTAGTATCTGATTATCACACCTTTCCTGCTTTCAGCCTTCAGCTTTCAGCTTTCAGCTCAGAGCCAAGAGGCATATGACAATCTAACCGATCGAACAGCTTATCCCTTTGGAATCTCCTGCCGGTCCCCGGATCGGCGGTATTCGTCGAGTAGGCTGCGAACAGTATCAAATATTTCTTTTGAAAAGCGCGGTCCTACAAAGGCGGGATATCCTTTTTCCCGAACAAGGGCCCTCCATTTCTCCTCGACCTCTGGGGGAACGGCATGAATGGTAAGCCCGTGGTTCTTCATGGCCTTAACGGCATCGTGCTCCAATTCACGAATTCGCTTCTGCAACCGGGTCCCGACCTCGCGGGCGGCCTTTTCAAGCAACGGCCGCAGCTCGGCAGGGATCTTTTTCCATTGCTTCATTGAGATGACCGTTGTTCCGGGAAGGGGTTGCCAGCGAAGATCCGTCATGTTGGGTGCCAGTGCAAACCACTGGAAAGACAGGGCCGCGGCCGGCGGCGCGGCAAAGGAGTTCACCATGCCGGTTTGAAGCGCTGGCAGCAAGTCGGTAACCGCCAGGGGGACAGGATTGAACCCCGTGGACTTCAGTAGTTTCAAATAAGTCGGATCCGTGCCCCACAAGAAAAGCTTCTGCTTCTTCATATCAGCAGGTGTAATGACCGGCTCCCTGGTAAAAAAGTGGACCCAGCCGGTCGTGCTCCACGTGAGGACCTTAAACCCCTTTTTGGCCAGGCGGGCCTCGAATTCGGGAGCCAGCTTTTCTATAAGGTAATCGACTTCCCCATCAGTCCTGACCAACAGGGGAAATGTCATGGCCTCGATGTCGGGAATAATATCGAGTAGCGTAATGGTCGTAAGTGCTGTGGCGTGCAATTGCCCAATGCGGAGCTTACGCAACAGGTCTTTTTCGTCCCCTGCAACTCCTCCTGCATAGATTCTCAGGGTAACCCTGCCATCGCTCAGCTCTTCCCACTTTTGGGCCACTTCCAACATGGCTTCATGCCAGGGAGAACCCTCGGGCGCGACCGTGCCAAGCTTGATGACTTGGGAGAACGCTGGAGTAACCCCCAGCAAAAACAGGTAAATGCTCACCCAGGGGATCACTGATCTCACGGTTCAGTCTCCTCGTAGTCGACAAAGAATTGCGCGCTGTGATCAAGCAACCACTGCGCTTTTTCCTGCGACAATATGTTGACAAGTCGCCATTCGGGTACATTTTCCGGGTCAATGGCAAGCGCCTTGTCCAAAAGATCTTTAAACATTTCATAGTCTTGTTCGCGGATTGCCACAGTTGACGCCAGAGACACGTAAGGCGAAGCCTTCTCGCCCCGTGTGAGCACTACAACGCGATCGAAGTGCTCGCGGGCCCGTTCATCGCTTCCCTTCGTAGTTCCTGGTCGGCACCCCTCATAGGTGATAAAAAATTCGTGAATGGCCCCTTCCTCAAAATCTTCATCAAGTTCCAGGGCACGATGCATCATGGCCTCTACTGTGGGAAGTTCCGCTACAAGGGACATTCTGTTCACATCTGTTGCAATAGCGCCGGCCCAACCCGAGGCAGCCCAAAAGAGTAGTGGCACGTCTCTTTGCGATAAAACCGACAAGATCTGTTGATGATCTTCGCGCAGTTTTTTTTCAAAGTCAGGGTGATCAAGCGTCAATCCGGCCAATGCATAATCTCGTCCTCGCAGATATAATTTTGTCGCCCGCTGTTTTAGATGCTTTGCGCGTTTAAGGTCGAGTCTCTCCAGCCGCTCCGCCTCTGCGTGAACAAATGCGTTGGCGTACTTAACAAAAGCGTCGGCCGTGATCAGGTAGAAATCGCGATTCTTCGGGTCGGAAGCAAGGACTGCTTCGTAGGTCTTTAGGGCAAACGGAAAGGCGTCGCGAATCAATTCAGGGTCATCGTCCTGCATAAACAAGTTTGATCCGGACGGGTTCGAGAAGCCGCCTGCAACATCTCGAATTGCGGCTCGACGTAGCGCCCCACACCCGCTTGCCAGCAGCAATACGAGAGCCAATACAATGCCATAGCTTGCTGGGAAGAGGCGACCACTGATAGTTGCTAAAGTCATAGCGTTTATATTGCCATGAAAAGGCAAGAAATGCAATAAATGTTAGAGGTCGGAGGACCGCTTCACTTGAGGAGCCTCTCACTTGAGGCAGAAACCAGAAAATAGTGTGCCTCAAACCTCAAGCAAAGCGCTCCTCAAGTCCGTCAGACGGTCCTTTTACGTTTCACCTTACCACCTCGTCAAAGCCAGCCACTTCCTGCAAGGTCTCCTCAACCAATGCTTTTGGTACAAGCTCCATACTGACCTCCTCTATTTAGTTGGTTCATGCGCATGAAGGCATTGAATCATCTGCTGCGTACTGACTATATAGGCAAAACCATAAGCCAGGTTTTTCAGGGTTGCCAAGTGGAGGTCCTTGTTGGCCGTGGCGGTAGCATCTGCCACGAAAAACACGCGATAGTCGCGGACAAAGGCGTCACGAGCCGTGGTTTCGCAACAGCAATTGGTCATGACACCACAAATAATCAGGTCCTCCACACCTTGAGCACGTAATCGTTCATCAAGATCTGTCTTAAAAAAGGCGCTGTAGCGATTCTTGTCCACGACAACCTCTGTTTTTGCCGGGTTAAGGGCCTCGATTAACTCCCATTCTCTTGAGTCAAATTTTATCAGTTCACCCCACCACACCCCGAGCATCCCTCCATCTTTAGCCGGGTCACGATGCCCATGGCGCGTAAAAAAGATAGGCACGCTTCTCATTCTACAAGCCCCAACCAAAGAAAGAACATTGTTGATAATAGGTCCTGCCAGAACAGCAAAACAATTCTGCATGTCTATCACCAAGAGGGCTGTTTTCCCCAGCACAGGCCATGCCTGACGAAAGTTGTAGCCTTCTACAGACTTACACATATTAAATTTCACCGCGTTATCGGTTGTGCGACTCGTTTGCGGCTTGCGCCTTGAAAACAGTACGTCTGTCGTCTGTCGGTTGATTTGTTTTTGGAGCCGCTCAACGCATAACGATAACCGTAACGAGTAGCGCAACCGCAACCATTCATCTGAGCCCCGTGAACGGTTACAAATCGTGCCCGTCAATACGCCAGGATAGTTGACAACAAGGCGTTCCTGGATTAGAAATATTTGAGTTTCCTATAGGTTCAGAATTCGTTGAACCATAGACGGTTTACCCTTATCTTTTGCGAATGCTTTTATTAGAAGACATACGACTACGGGAGGGCCAATGACTCACCAATACGAATATGACGGATCCCTTAATGGGCAGTTTTTAATCGCAATGCCAAGCATGGCTGATCCGAATTTTCACCAAACCGTGACTTTTCTGTGCCAACACACCCCAGAGGGAGCCGTGGGTTTGGTCATCAACCGTGTCCATCCGGACCTGACCATGGGAGCCGTGTTCAAGGAATTGAACCTGATGTCTGTTCCTGAGGTGGAGTCCCTCCCGCTTCATCTGGGAGGCCCTGTTCATATGGAACAAATCTTTGTGCTGCACGGTCCCCCCTTCGGCTGGCAGGCGTGCCATCAGGTGACATCTTCTGTTGCATTGACCAACTCAAAGGACCTGGTGGAAACGCTTGCCCAGGGAAAAGGGCCCGAATCCTTTATCCTCACCCTTGGTTGCGCAGGTTGGGGACCAGGTCAGTTGGAGTCTGAAATCATGGCAAACACATGGCTGACCTGCCCTGCCAGCGAGACGATCTTTTTCGAAACCCCTGTTGAGGAACGGTGGGAGCAGGCCACCAGAACATTGGGGATCGACCCAACACGTCTTACAAACATTGCGGGCCACGCATGACAAAAAAGGCCCTTAATCAGAAACTGATGAATTTCTGTTTTGCAAAGTGGCCAATCCATATAAAAACAAAGCCTATAGAGTTCCAGAAAAAGATTTTGGCAAGGCCAGAGGGAGAAATCCGAGCAAGGCGTACTGACAGTACGTCGTCGAGGATTTCGATCGATAACGCAACCCAAAATCTTTTTCTGAAAGACTATATTAGCGTGGTCCGGCCCCAAGCCGCAAGGTAAATTCCCCTTTAGAAAAAGGCAGAGATCTTCTGCCCCCCCTCAGACCCCACCCGACCTTATCGAGAACTTGACGCGATGAACCGTAACCTCCTGAAATGACGTACTTTTATGTGTAATATTTTTTATTTGGGTCATTCTATGGTAGCATTCAATTCATTATGACAAACTGTTACCCTGATTCAATCGATGGTTCAATAGATCTCGTTCAGATTCTAACTATAGACTTTCACATATTAAATTTCACCGCGTTATCGGTCGTCGGCGTATTACAATACAGCCTCCTCCCTCTGGCCTTGTGAAATTTAATATGTGAAAGTCTATAACACTTACAGTGTGTACGAACAGGGAAGCCATGGAAACTCAAAAGATCAGCAGTGAAAAGGCCAAAGAAGCGAGTCCTGAAAACCTTTTTGAGTCACTATCGTCAAGCAGCGGGGGGTTATCAGTAGAGGAGGCCAAGAAGCGCCTTGAGCAATATGGCCCGAATGCCTTAGAGGAGAAAAAGGAAAGCCCGTTGCTCAAGTTCCTCGCTTACTTCTGGGGTCCAATCCCATGGATGATCGAGGTGGCTCTAATCCTTTCAGTCGTGGTGAAACACTGGGTGGACGTGGTGATCATCGGGGTCCTTTTAGTCTTCAACGCCGTCATCGGGTTCTTCGAGGAGCACAGGGCCTCCAATGCCTTGGCTGCCCTCAAGGCAGGATTAGCCCTCAAGGCAAGGGCCCTGCGTGGGGGCAAGTGGCAAGAGGTGGATGCCGCGGATTTGGTACCGGGTGATATTGTCCGGCTGCGGTTAGGTGATATCATTCCGGCGGACGTGAAACTCGTTGAAGGGGACTACATCAGTATAGACCAGGCTGCGCTGACCGGTGAGTCCCTGCCGGTAAACAAGAAGGCAGGGGACATTGCCTATTCGGGCTCGGTGGCAAAGCAGGGAGAAATGGTAGCATTAGTGACAGGTACCGGCGCCAATACGTTTTTTGGCCGGACAGCCAAATTAGTGGGTGAAGCCGGGGCCGTGTCCCACTTCCAGAAAGCGGTGATGCGCATCGGCGACTTCCTGATCTTTGTCGCTGTCGGATTGAGTATCATCTTGATTACGGTAGAGCTTTATCGCGGGGAACCTGTCCTTGAACTCATCCAGTTTGTCCTGATCTTAGTGATTGCCTCGATCCCGGTGGCCATGCCAGCGGTGCTTTCGATGACCATGGCATTGGGGGCACTGTCCCTTTCCAAGGAGAAGGCCATTGTTTCGCGACTCCAGGCCATAGAAGAGATGGCCGGGATTGACATCCTTTGTTGTGATAAGACCGGCACCCTTACGAAAAACGAGTTGACCTTGGGCGATCCGGTCGTGTTTGGTGCAAAAGACCCTGAGGAGATGATTCTTGCGGGAGCGCTTGCATCCAAGGCCGAGGACCGGGATGCCATTGACCTGGCCGTTATCGGCGGGCTCAAAGACAAGTCTCTTCTTGACAATTACAACCAGACGAAATTCATGCCTTTTGACCCGGTCGGAAAGCGCACCGAGGGTACGGTGACAGGCCCTGATGGCCAGAGCGTCAAGTATACTAAAGGCGCACCGCAAGTGATATTAGGCCTGTGTGATGTGGACGAACAGACAGAGGCAAAGGCCGAGAAGGTGGTCAATGAAATGGCCGCCAAGGGTTATCGCACAT
>JAUVJO010000354.1 GCA_030592345.1 Deltaproteobacteria bacterium | reverse complement strand
CAGTATCGGAACGTTCAGGTCATTTTGTCGCATATACCTGAGCACCTCATCATACTTTCGTGCGTCAAATCCTACCTGGGTAATGACAAAATCAGCGCCGGCGGCACTTTTTTTGTGCAGCTTGAAATATTGAGTCATCAACTCTGCTTCGAGCTTCTTAAAGGGAGAAATAACACAGCCCTTGAAAAAAGGAATCGAGGGAAGCCTTGTCCCGCCTCCTGGCGCATCTTTTTCTACCTCAAATCCTTTGGTCATCTCTTCTACCATTTTTATAAGCTGCACCGTGTCCAAATCAAACACCGGTTTGGCAAACCCTTTAAACCCGTAACGAGGATAGTCCCCTCCCATGATAAGCAGATTGTACATTTCCTCTCTGCCATGAGCAAATAAACAGCTTTCCAGTTGATTTCGATTTCTATCCTTGCATGTCAGGTGTACCAGAGGGTCAATGCCGAGGTTTAAAATTTCTTTTCCCAATACCCCAGGGCTAAGGGCTGGATGTCCGCCTGCATTTTCCGTAATACTCAAGGCCTGGATTTGTCCTCCAAGGGCAGCCTTTTCAGCAAAAGCAAGGAGATTGTCCTGAATTTTGCTTCTGGACCCTCTGCCAGGGACCAATTCACACGTTATGGTAAACACGTTTTTGTTTAGAAGAGATTCCTTAAACCTGTTTTTTTGGGCTTTGACACCGATCATCCGATCATTTCCCAACGGCCACGGTCTTCCAGCATCCTTTCAACTCTCATCAGCAATATTTCCTTTTGGATCGGTTTTTTGATATAATCCATGGCTCCAAGTTTAAATCCCCTTAACTCATCCTCAGGATCAATCCTGGATGTCATAAATATCACAGGCGCTTTAATTCCTTTTTGACCCATCATCTCATGCAATTTAAACCCATCCAGGTTAGGCATATTTATATCAGAGAGTATAAGATCAAACTCTTCCTTGCCAAGACAAAGAAGAGCTTCTATGCCGTCCCCTGCAATGGTAACCCTGTAACCGCGGCTTTCAAGTAACTTGGCAGTAAGCTTTTGCGTCAGGCTGTCATCCTCAACAATTAGGATTAACGGCGGTTCTTCTTTTTTTAATTTTCCAGGCGCAACCGCTGAAACAGTCGCTTTTGCTGGAGCAGCTTCCGGAATAACAGTTTCAGGCGGTGCAATTTTTTTCAAAGGCAGCTTTCTAAAATCTTTCTCTTCCATCGGAAGCTTATCGTAAATATCTTTTGGAGCAAAAAGATGACTTCTCAGCTTTTCAAGCGCATGATCGGTTATCAGGCAGTCTCCTCTTTTGTGTGTAAAAGCTCTTATCTCTGCAATAGAAATACCCGTGCGAACCATTTCAGAAATTTTCAGGTCAAAGGGAAGAATTTCATACAACCCTTCTCGTCCATAATACCCTGTGTTATTGCATTTTGGGCAACCAACAGGATGTGCGACCATAGACGGGATATCGTCTGTAAACGGCGACAGCATTTCCACCTCTTCCTGCGAGATCGGAACTATCTCTTTGCAATGCCCGCAGAGCTTTTTTATCAATTCCTGGGCCACAACAGCAAGAATGGTATCTGCCATTATCTTCCGGTCAACCCCTAACCTTTCAAGACGGAAAATAGCGGAGGTGGCATTTGGTGTATGGAGAGTCGTAATAGTCAGGTGTCCCGTGCTTGCAAAGTCAATACCAATTTTTGCAGAATAGCTATCCCTTATCTCTCCCATGTAAAGTATGTCAGGATCCTGTCTGACCGAGGCCTTTAAAAGAGCATCAAATGTAATGCCCGCTTTTTCATTTACCTCGTGTTGATTGGCCAGGGGTATGCGGTATTCCACAGGATCTTCAACAGACATGAGGCTCCTGATTTGGATGTCTATCTTGCTTAAAAGGCTGTAAACCGTTGTAGTCTTTCCTGAACCTGTGCCGCCCACTACCAGAATCAGCCCTGCATTTCGGTTAGCACAACTGATCAAGGTATTGACCTGTTTCTCTGTCATGCCAAGTTCGGTTAAGTCTTTTGGTTTGGCGTATGGCTCGAGCATTCGCATAACAAGACTTTCCCCGTCAGGAGTGGAAGTGGTGGATATTCTGAAGTTGAAAGTTCTTTCATCTATGATTGCCGCAAATGTCCCGTCCTGGGGCTTCCTTCTTTCCGCTATATCAAGACCTCCGATTATCTTGTAGCGAGATATGAGTTTAATGCCTGTATTCTTCTTTATAGTGACGATGTCTTTTAAATCCCCATCAATCCGGAACCGAACCACAGTGTCAAGCTCCTTGGGTTCTATATGGATATCACTGGCTCTTTCTTTTACCGCCCTGCCAAGAAGGATATTGGAAATGTGGATAATCGGTTTTTCTTTGATTTCCGATTTTGAAACAAGTCTTATAGCTTTCCTCCTTTCTTTGGTCGGAAAAGTCGGTTTGGCCCCTGCTGGTTCGCCATGTTCGAACAACGAATCAATATTGCCTGGTTCCGTTATCATGAACTCGAATCTCTTGCCGATACCCGGCAATTTCATCAAATTGTCCAAGATGTCCCAATCAAAAGGGTTGCTGAGTACAAAGCCGTCTTTTACGGATGCATTGCTTACAGGCACAACATGGTTTGACTTGCAATATATCGTTGGAAGCACTCCAAGCCGGATATGATCAGTATTGATCTTCGAAAGATAGGGAACCTTCAGAAATTTTGCTATAAGTTGAGCTATTTTGCTCTTGCTGATTTTCACGGCTCCGGATATCAAATAGATCTTTTGTGGTGGAAGGTTTGAGAATTTATACCATTTTTCAGGATCCAGGGCTATTTGAGTAAAGAGAAATTCCTTGAAGTTAAGAAATTCAGACGGCAGCAGCTTTTCGCGCCATCTCCTGGCATTTTTCCTCAGTTCTTTCCATTGTGTATCTGTCTTTATATGTTTGCGGATTTTCTGCAGGAGGTCATCTTTTTTGATTGGTTTTACGAGGTAGTCTGTAGCGCCAACGGAAAATGCCCTTGCTTTGTCCTGTTCTTTTCCAAGGGCTGTGACAAATATTACAGGGATATAAGAAGTTTCATTATTTTTCTGCAGTTTCGAACAGACCTGATACCCGTCCATCTCCGGCATCATAATGTCTAACAGGATGATATTGGGCCTTGTCTTTTCGACCTTCTCAAGGGCATCCCTGCCGCTTCCGGCGGTTATTACATCCCAGCCTGCGTTTTTGATCAGTCGATCCAGGAGCTTCAGTGTCACCTCATCGTCGTCAACGCACAGGATCAGAGGTTTTGTCCGGTTATTCACCATATACCATTACCCTGTTTCTTCCCGCATCCTTGGCCCTGTAAAGGGCGCTGTCCGCCCTTTCTATCATGTCTTCCAGAAGATGAATT
This sequence comes from Deltaproteobacteria bacterium, assembly GCA_030592345.1. Classification (GTDB taxonomy): domain Bacteria; phylum Desulfobacterota; class Desulfobacteria; order Desulfobacterales. Next base: position 231 of record JAUVJO010000354.1, on the reverse strand, counting down.
ATGTCCTTTTTGTTTTCTGCCGGGATGGCGCTTGTTACGCCAAGGCTTGCAGTGATATCCAGCTCTTTATTTCCTGCATGAAAGGGTTTTTTGCAGATTGAGGAGCGGATCCTCTCGGCAATATTTCTTCCGATTTCACTATTTGCCCCTGGCGTGCCAATGAGAAACTCCTCTCCTCCGTATCTGCCGATAAGATCGTAGGGCCTCAGTTTGGCCTTTATCCTATCAGCT
>JAUVJO010000440.1 GCA_030592345.1 Deltaproteobacteria bacterium | reverse complement strand
ACCTTCTCCATGGCATCGGAAATCTCTCCAACCGTAGCCCTGGCCCGTACAGCAGGGATACAGGCCTCAAGCATGTTCCCATCCGATTCAGCGGCTCTGGTTATATCCCCAAGAGCTTTTTCAACAGTAGCATCATCACGCGCGGCCTTTATCTCTTTTAATCTTTGAATCTGCTCTTCCCGAACAGCTTCTGATACTTCCCGAACATCTTCCAAGGGTTCTTCCTCTATCTGGTACTTGTTGACACCTACAATGACATCGAGACCCTGGTCGATCCTGGCCTGTTTCCTTGCTGCCGATTCTTCAATTCTAAGTTTCGGCATGCCGGTTTCGATTGCCTTTGCCATGCCGCCCAACTTTTCGACTTCATCTATGATCTTTCTTGCCTCCTTTATGATGCCGCCGGTCAGGGCTTCTACATAATAAGACCCACCTAAAGGATCAACAACATGGCAAATCTGGGATTCCTCTTTGACAATAATCTGTGTATTCCTTGAAATCCGGGCGGAAAAGTCGGTGGGGAGCCCTACAGCCTCATCAAAGGAGTTGGTGTGAAGGGACTGGGTTCCACCGAGTGCGGCAGCCAGGCATTCTAGTGTGGTTCTAATGATGTTGTTATATGGGTCCTGCTCTGTAAGGCTCCAACCCGATGTTTGAACATGAGTTCTTAACATTGTCGATTTCGGGTTTTTAGGATTAAATTGGCTGACCAATTCATGCCACAAAAAACGGGCTGCCCTTAACATGGCGATTTCCATGAAAAAATTCATTCCAACCCCAAAAAAGAACGACAGGCGAGGTGCAAAAGTATCGATATCGAGCCCTGCATCAAGTGCCGCCCTTACATACTGGAGGCCGTCAGCTATGGTAAATGCAGTCTGAAGAACGGAATTTGCCCCGGCCTCCATCATGTGATAACCGCTTATGCTGACCGTATTATATTTGGGCATATTTTTAGAACAAAAAGCGATGATATCGGATACTATCCGCATGGAAGGCTCAGGAGGGTAGATATATGTATTTCTTGTCAGGTATTCCTTTAATACATCGTTTTGTATGGTGCCGCCAAGCTGTTCGTGCTTTATCCCCTGTTCTTCCGCAGCAACAATGTACCCGGCAAGGATGGGCAGTACCGCGCCGTTCATGGTCATTGAAACCGTCATTTGATCCAGAGGAATCTGATCAAAAAGAATCTTTATATCTTCAACCGAATCTATGGCAACACCTGCTTTTCCTATATCACCAACCACCCTGGGATGGTCGGAATCATACCCCCTGTGGGTGGCAAGGTCAAAGGCTACCGAAAGCCCTTTTTGTCCGGCAGCAAGATTTCTTCTGTAAAATGCATTTGAATCTTTTGCCGTTGAAAACCCAGCATACTGGCGTATAGTCCAGGGTCGGCCCGCATACATTGTAGACATGGGACCCCTGACATAAGGCTCAAGTCCCGGAAGGGTGTTTACATGCTCCATCCCTTCGAGGTCTTCTGCCGTATAAAGGGGTTTTACCCGTATCCCCTCAGGGGTTTCCCAGTCCAGTGATTCCAGAGATTTTCCTCTGAGTTGTTTTGTTGCAAGATCCGTCCATTTCTGTT
>JAUVJO010000339.1 GCA_030592345.1 Deltaproteobacteria bacterium | reverse complement strand
TGCAGGCAGTTGGGTTCCTCTATGCCCTCAATGCACTAGCAAGAGAGTGATTACAAATCCTTGTAGCTTTGGGTTATCAATTAGCACGCCGAAGGCGTACCATAACTTTAGGCATTTTAGGCACTTTTCGCCCAGCAATCCATCTATCCTATGGTACTGGATTCATTGGGCAAAAAATGGAAATTCCTATACTATCAAGTTATAGAAGCTTATGACCGGCTCAAGGCCGCGCACCCCTCGAGCGAGTGGACGAAACGGGCTTATCCGTACGGCTTCTATAGACCCAGCCCAAATCACAGATCAAACGATTTACGTTCTATAATCACGCGTTGAAAAAGAGAGGAGTTAGGGATGCTAAAACCTGTCAACATCTACACGCTTAGTACCTGCAGTCATTGTAAAGCCACGAAAAAATTCTTGGACGACTGTGCAGTGAAATACGAGTTTACAGACGTGGATTTACTTGATGTTGAGGAAAGGGCTGCGATTCTTGAAGATGTGAAAAAATGGAATCCGAGGTGTTCATTTCCAACCATTATTATTGGCGACAGGGTAATCGTGGGATACAGAGAAGACGAAATCAAGGAGGCCCTTGGATTATGAATGAGATGGAAAAGCTGTATGAGATGTTAAAGAAGGTTCAAGAACCGAAAGGTTACTATTTCAGCAAGGACAAAGAAAGGGTCTTTGAACTCCTGGAGGCCCTCCTTATCAACAAGAAACGTTACGGCTACATGTCTTGCCCTTGCAGGCTGGCTACGGGGAAGCGTGAACTCGACAAAGACATCTTGTGCCCGTGCGTCTATAGAACCCCTGACGTAGAAGAGTATGGGAGCTGCTATTGTAATCTTTATGTTTCAGATGCCTGGAACGAAGAGAATGTCCCTCACGTGCATGTGCCAGAGAGGAGGCCGGTGGAGAGAATTCCATATTAGTTTTCAGTATAGGTTTTATTTTGCAAACCAGGCTGGGTTTTGCTTTTGCCACAGTTTTTTGTGGTGGAGCTTTCTCCCCGCAGTGTCTCGTGGTGAATTATAGGACAAGAGGCAAAGTAAAGACAAGCTGCCGTTTTGAGCCTGCGAGTGAATGATCGAGTACAGAAAGGAGGTTAGAGATTATGGACCGGTATGTATGTTCAGTTTGTGGTTATGTGTATGATCCGGCAGAGGGAGACCCGGAAGGTAGTATCGAGCCGGGGACCAAATTTGAGGACTTGCCTGATGATTGGACCTGTCCTGTATGCGGGGCAGAAAAGGACCAGTTTGAAAAGGAATAGAGTAGAGAGAATGGGGCAGAGAGAATGGGGCATGGGGCTAAGCGCGTGGCGTAATTTTCGCTTGACCTTGCGCTATGCTCTTTGCGCTCTGCGCTATGCGAAAAATAAAGGAGGTTGCTATGAGCGAGGAAGTAAAGATCTATTTTCGACTGGCACATGAAGAATTTGCGTAACTAGTGCCTGAACGGAAAGTCGTGTTCAGACAAAATCCGAATATCGAAATCCGAAATCCGAAACAAATTCAAAAACCAAATGAGAAAATGACCAAAACGAACTCATTGAATATTCAATGTTTTTGTCATTTGAGCATTATTATTTCTGTCATTGTTTCGGATTTCAAAATTCGGATTTCGAATTTATGACCGAAAAATCGGGGTTTTCGGTCAAGCACTATGTAGGTGGGAAGTTGAACATCTATGATAACAAGATCGGAGTCATGACCAATGCCCCGACATATGACTGGCATATCTTAAACTTGCGAAATTACCCTCAGCTCAGAGCGTTTGGTGGTCCAACCGATAGGCAGATTGATGGAGTTAGCCTTGCGCCTTTCGGCGCAGGAAGCGGCATGCTTGGCTTGCCTGGTGATGTTACTCCAGTCTCCCGTTTTATTCGTGCTGTTGCATTCACTAAGACATTGATTGCCCCTAAAGATGTTGAAGCAGGTGTAAACGAAGCGGCCCGTATTCTCAATAATTTCGACATATCCAGGGGCTTGGTGCGAGAGGGAGAGAGTTCTGAGAACTATCACCTCAACTTTACCCAGTGGACGACAATTGGGGACATAAAGAACAGACGCTATTACTGGTGGACTGAGCACAATCGGCGGATGCGCATGATTGACCTGAAAGCACTGAATTTCGAGGGAAAAAGATCCGCATTACTCCACTTGATGAAGTGCGCACAGAGGACATTGAGGATCGTACCAAGGATCTAAATTCTCGATAACTAGGCACATTCGCCATCTACGCTACAGCAGTTGTTGCAGGTCTGAGGACCAACATCAGGTCCTAAACATTACCGTGCCGAAAGTACGGACAGTGGCCCGGAAGGCTGGAGGGCACGTATGGATGTTACATTTATGTTCCCAAAGTAGTACCGATAGACACATGAAGCCAACCGGATGACTCCAGGCTGACTCTGGGGATAGTGGACATGTAGGGGACATTCACTGTTTACACAAGAGAGAACTGGTTGCGTCCGCATAAGAGGCCGACGACGCAGTTAAATGAAGTTTAGAATCAAAGATGAAGATTGCTGCCTTGAGGTCCGTCCATGGCTTGGGAGAACAGATTCATGACAGGTTATGTAGACTCTGCACTGTTTGTTTACACCCAGGATACCAAGGATCTGATCAAGCGACTCCAAGACAATCCTTTTGGTGTCAAAATAACCCCTGTTTCCTTTGATACATTGATGTGAGATCCCCAAGGATTGCTTGATGGGGTAGGCCACGTGGTGGTTTCAGGGGCACTGGATGTCATCAAGACGGTTTTGGGTCTTGCAATGAAATACGACTTCAGTGTTGGCCTGATTCCTACGCAGACACAAAAAGGTCTGAGAAGATGTTTTTGGCTTTCCCAGAAAATCTGATGCGCTCATCGATTTAGCACTGCAACAGGATGCCCAGGTTATGGATCTCATATTGTGCAACCAATAAATCCTGCTGGTTAAGGCAACGATGGGTCGACTCCCGCTGATGGATTCCCCGGGTGATATCAGTCGGTTGAGCATAGTGGTGAAAGCACTGAAAAGATTTTTTGGGCTTGAACTGCTCACTTTTGGTTTCACTACATCCAGCAAACAAAAGATCAAGACAGCCGCATGTGGGTGCATGATCGTTCAGCACCACGAGGGAACTCTGGCCTCCAGGTTGATCTCACACGACAGTTCTTTCACGGATGGAATGATATCACTGCTTGTTTCCGCACCCCTTTCAATCATAGAGTACTTAAAATTCCTCGCACAATCCGTCAAACGCACTGTCAGTCGCAAGAAAATTCCCAGTACGATTGGATATATAAAAAGTGCTCAGATCGATATTGAATCAGAAAGAGAGCTTGACGTATATATTGATGGTGAGCATGCAACACAAACTCCGCTCCATTGTGAAACCGTACAGGAAGCGGTGCGTATCAATATTGGGACAAGGCTCCGCGAAAAAAACAGGAGATCCCAACCGGCAAAAGAAAGAATCAATATTGATAATCTTCCCAAAGGAAAAGAACTGCTTAGAGCAAAAACGAAAACCATTCCGTTTTTTCCTTACGCCTCCGAAGAGCGCTTTCGCGATTTGTTCATTGCGCTGCGCGAAGATGCAAGGACCAATCCTGCCTATCTGGTGTTGATGGTGCTCAGTACCATGCTGGCGACTGTCGGACTCTACTTAGACAGTGCCGCCGTGGTCATTGGAGCCATGCTGCTGGCACCTTTGATGGCGCCTATCGTTTCCCTTGCCATGGGCCTGCTGC
>JAUVJO010000045.1 GCA_030592345.1 Deltaproteobacteria bacterium | reverse complement strand
TGAACGTGGCGGTTGTGACCAAAGGCGCGGCAAAGGACAGAGAATTTCTGCTGCGCGAGCTGTTGGCGAACAAAGTTTCAGTCTTCTGGAAAGAAGGCAAGTCCTCGTCGGTCTTTGAGAATACATATAGCGGAGAGGGCCTCGATACTCGTACGCAGGTGCTCAAGGCGATGGGCACGCCTTTTTCAGTAAAAGACTTGAAGGGGATCAACGCAAGGTCATTTCATTTTGGCCCTTTGGTCGGCAACGATATTCCTTTAGAAGTCTTGAAACAAGTAGCCAGAAAAGCAAAGATCGTGTCATTGGATGTACAGGGTATGGTAAGACCTCCCAGGCTTGGGCAGGTAACCCGGGAGGATTGGCCAGACAAGGAAACGTGGCTCGAATGTGTACATGTCTTAAAGGCAGATGAAACTGAGGCGTTCATACTTTCTGCAGAAAAGTGCGTGGAAAGGGCTGCTGAAGCACTTGCCTCTTTTGGGCCAAGGGAGGTAATAGTTACGTTGGGAGGTCGAGGATCCATTGTGTTCGCTGAAGGCATCCTTCACAAAATCCCGGGCTGGTGTCCGAGAAAACTCGTAGACCCCACAGGATGCGGCGATACCTATATGGCAGGGTATTTGTATGAGCGTTTGAAAGGAACTCCACCTGAGATAGCAGGAAGATATGCGGCTGCGATAGCAACTTTGAAATTAGAAGGTCCTGGTCCGTTTACAGGGAGTAAATCAGATGTCGATGCCGTGTCGTCATGGACTTATAGGCTTTAAGATAATGATTTTGGGAAGGCTAGAGGGAGGAAGGCGTACTCGTCGACGTTGACGACCGATAACGCATCCAAAATCTTTATCTTAAAGCCTATAGCGGGCATTGATTTCGTGCGGGTCAGGCCAACCCAATCTATTGTAAGGCATAAACAACCATTTTCGCCCCACGATTCCGCCGATGAATATGAGCCCGGGCTACAGCAAATATTTGTTAGCAGCCGATGCAATCTTACTGATGCATTTTGCTTTTGTTCTCTTTGTTGTTTTAGGCTTTATATTTATATGGATAGGCCACTTTGCAAAGCAGAAATTCGCAAGAAATGCCAAATTCCGTATCTGTCACATTTTGGCAATGGGCATTGTTCTCTGTGAGAGTCTGTTTGGCACGATTTGCCCTCTCACCAAATGGGAGAACGATTTAAGGGTAAGAGGAGGTGAGGGTCACGTGTATGAAACAAGCTTTACGCAAGAATGGGTCCACAGAATTATGTTTTTCGATTTCAGTGAACAAACGTTTATAGTCATCTATGCACTCTTTTTTGCTCTCATCGTGCTAACCTTCTGGGTGATTCCGCCGCAGTTAACATTGAATAAAACCAATGTTTAGGACATTGAGAAGCAAGATTCGCCGCACAGAAAAGAACTTAAATCTGTCCTATAGACTTTCACATATTAAATTTCACAAGGCCAGAGGGAGGAGGCTGTATTGTAATACGCCGACGACCGATAACGCGGTGAAATTTAATATGTGAAAGTCTATAAGTCCATGCGAGAATCACGGCCATTGGTCAAGACAAATTAGCACCAACGGCCTTATTGGGCACTAGAAAAAGCGGCCATTCAATGGGGAGGCGGCCCCCGAATGGCCTCAAAAAGATATCAATGAAAGAAGAGGAATGAAAGAGGGTTTTACGATGGGTCAGTTCAGCCGAGCCATGATTGACAACAGGCAAATACTGTTTTAGAGTTCAATTGCAAGGCGCCGATGTAACGGGCGCATCTACGAGTTGGGGAAGACAACAACGCTCCCGGAGACAATCATGAAATCCCGTACCAGCGAAACTGTCACCATTGGTTCATTGGAGATTATATTAGCCCTGCCCGCTGAGTTGCCTTTGAAATGGGTAGGACAAAAGGAACTCATTAGGCAGGTACTGGCCGCATGGATGGTCATTGACGATAAGGATGTGCCTTTCAACCCGCGTCTCGTTGGAAAACCAGGCGTTGGCAAGACCACCCTGGGCTATGCTGCTGCCAAGCAACTGAATCGGCCAATCTATCTGTTTCAAGCCACCATGGACACACGGCCTGAGGATCTCATCATCACGCCAGTGATGGGGGGTGACGGTCAGGTCAAATACGCGGCCAGCTCTTTGGTTACGGCCATGATCAGGGGCGGTGTGTGTATCCTGGACGAGGGCAACCGGATGAGCGAAAAATCGTGGGCGTCTCTGGCCCCGCTCTTAGACGATAGGCGATATGTTGAATCTGTTATAACCGGTTTGACCCTGTCGGCCCATCCCGACTTCAGGTTTGTTGTCACGATCAACGAAGATGCCTCTACCTATGAGATCCCCGAATATATCCACTCCAGACTCCAACCCCAGATATTTATCGATTTTCCGGACCGGGAGGACGAACTACTGATCCTGAAGGAAAACCTCCCCTTTGCCGACGAGGACATCCTCAACTACATGGTCGATTTTCTCCAACGCGCCCATATGGCAGATGAGGTCTATTCTGTGCGCGACGGGATCAATATGGCCAGGTACGCCCTTAAGATGATACACGGTATTCGGATGCCAAGACAAGAGGCGATTCATCATTCCATCCTCAATGTGCTTGGCGATGAGGCCATGCGGTATACCGAGTGAAGATGACCAACGAGTCCTTAGAACCCTTCGGCCCCATCTACCCCGTCCCTGTTGTCCACTATAGCATGGAGTTTGCCGATGCGGTGCGGCACCTGTTTCAGCACATCAGGCCGGATGCCGTTGCCGTTGAACTGCCCCACTCGCTTCAGGACGTGGTTGTAAAAGGTGTACGCCGGCTCCCTGAAATATCAGTTGTCCTGTACCAGAACAAGACAGGGGAGACCGTCTATCTCCCGATTGAACCGACTGACCCTCTCGCAGAAGCTGTCCGATCCGGTGCAGAGGCGGACGTTCCGGTCTACTTTGTAGATTTGGACTTAGATGAATATCCCTCTTATCGGGATAATATGCCAGATACCTATGCGGCCCATCGGCTTGGGATCAAGGCGTACTACGATGTCTACGCCCATCAGGTGCTCGGTGTATTAGAAAAAGGCCATGCAGACCTCAGGCGAGAGGCTGGTATGGCCTATCGCCTTCAGAACCTTGCAGCCAAACATGACAAGATCCTCTTTGTTTGCGGGATGGCCCACCTTGAAGCCGTAAGGAGAGCCTTTTTTCGTCCCCAGGCCGAGCCCCTCGAAAAGACAAAACGCACCGGGGTAAGCCTCTTTAATCTTCACCCGGACGACTTGCCTGAAATCATAAGCGAGTACCCATTTTCTGCTGCTGTGTATGAATACCGGAGGCACGGGCTTCCGCCCAAACCCGAAATCTCGAAGTTTACGGTTCAAAAAAAACTTGGCCTCCTGACCCTGATGGGTGGAGGCAAAGAGACCTGCTCAGAAGAAGACGCCTTGGACGCATCCATACGCTGGAGTGTGCATCATATCAAGCCGGGGGCCGTGGACCGCCAGAGGGTGAGCCTCCGGCTCTTTGAACAGGCAGCCAGGCATTATCGACAGGATACTGGAGAGGAGGTCTACCCATGGCAGAAAAGGGCTTTTTTCCGTTTTTCAAGGAACTATGCCTTTTTGGAAAGCCGGCTCGTGTCTGATTTCTATCAACTCCTGATTGCAGCCAGGGGATGCGTGGATGACAACTTTTGCTATGCATTCTGGCGGCTTGGGTCCTTTTATCCCTGGCAGAAGGTCCAGTCTTCGGCTGCCACAATCCGCATGAGCGGAGAGATGCTGTGGCTTGGGACACGAAAGGTCAATATCCGCAGAAGGCTTCCCAGAATCAAGCGTCGGCCGGTTTATGTCCCGAGAAAGCGCCGAATGAAGGAACGCAGACCCGGAGAATGGCTCAAGGGCTTTGAAGACCCTTACATTTGCTCATATCCGCCCGAAGACGTACTAATTGAGGATTACGGCAATTTTCTAAAAACAAAAGGGGACCATGTGCTGTCAGCCGATGACGTGGCCAGTCGCCCTTTTGAGACCACTATCCTGGACGGAATCGACATGCGAGAAACCGCCCGTCACGTCCATGAGGGCCTTATCTACGTAAAAGAATTCAAAAGGGTCAAAGGTGGCGTGGGGTCTGTCGTGATTATCTTTGATGAGGACAGCACAGACGAAGAATACCCGTACCTGATGACATGGCTTGGGGAACACGAACAGGAGTCGGACATGGCTTTTTATGCAACTAACCCTGCCGATCACGTTGTTGGCCCGGGGATCTTAAGGTGCACCTATGGCGGGGCTTTGATGACCTATCCGCCATTTCGACTCGCTGATGTTTGGGGAGACCCCGAGTACGATTGGGCCCGGACCAAGGCTGAGCGGCTGCTGCTCGCCGGTCTGGAATACAGCCTGGAAAAGCACGTCGTTTACGTGGCAAAAGTTGCGCCCAGGTCGTTTATTAAACAGGTGGCTGCTCGTTGGGGCAAACAAATCGTGTATATCCCCATTGGCCAGCTTTCCCCGATCAAGCTCAAAAAGATACGCACCCTCCATGTGCTGGCAGGCAAAGATAAACGCCAGATCGCCAAGGACTATATTTGGTAAACAGATGAGGAGTTACTTGAAAGCATTGCTTATCGCCAAAAGGGGGTTTTTTAATGATGCTTGGAGTCGGGATACTGCACTTTTTCCGTCTGTTTTGCCTGGTCGCCGACCGGGCAGGAGTCCTTGAGTCAGGTGGAGATACCGAATTTTGGCAGGACATAAACCTGGAGCAGGAGCCAGATTAGAAAAACGGCCAATACTAGTAATATTTCAGACATTCCCTTTTCCTTCAGCCAACGGCTGAAACGATCTACGCTCAAGAAAACCCTTGCGAAGATCCTCCGCAAGAAGATGCTGCGGAAGTTCCCAAATCGCCGGCAGGGTTAGACGAGGAAAAGATCGACAGCAGGCGCTCTATCTTGGAAGCCGTGCATATTGGGCACTTGATAGGCTCTCGATCGGTAGAAAAGACAATTTGCTCAAATTCGGCACCACATTTCTGGCAGCGAAATTCGTAGAGTGGCATTTGTTCCTCCTTGCTATAGACTTTCACATATTAAATTTCACCGCGTTATCGGTCGTCGGCGTATTACAATACAGCCTCATCCCTCTGGCCTTGTGAAATTTAATATGTGAAGGTCTATAGGGACCAGGCTTTTTTGCCTCAAAAACCAAAACAGCGTATACAGCACACACTTATAGAACCAGAATGATAGAATAATGGAATGGTGGAATAATGGGTTCAAGAGGATTTTCATCTTCTCGTGTTCCACATCATTCCAATATTCCACCATTCCATCATTCCCTGATGGCGCTTGGAATGGGGCCCAAAAACAGCTATAATCAGGTCGTGATAATTCCGAAACATCTTATTATTAAGCATCCAGTCCTGATTTTCAAGGCTTTTTGTACGTTTTAATGATAAAGAGCTTTCAATGATCTCGAAATATTTGCCTTGGCTCATAGCTTTATTATACTTTATCAGCCCCTACGATTTATTGCCAGATTTTATTTTCGGCCCTGGATGGTTAGATGACCTTGGCGTGCTGGCCCTTGCATGGTGGTGGGCAACCAAATACAGAAGCACCTATCAGACCCGGAGCGGACCGTGGACAGGCCAGACAGCTCGACAAAAGGCCTCACGTGCCAATCGCCAGGCAGAAGAAGAGCCTTACAGGGACGCTGACCCTTATGAAATCCTGGGGATTGAAAGGGGTGCGTCCAAGGCGGACATCAAAGCAGCGTTCAAAAGACTCGCTTTCCAGTACCACCCCGACAAGGTTCAGCACCTGGGCAAGGAGTTTCAAGAGCTTGCTCACAAAAAGTTCATTGCTATTCAGAATGCCTACGATGTGCTCATGAAGTGATTTTTTGGTAATAATAGTTCAGCGGGCAAGGGAAATCCCTTCACTCCGGCCTCCAATGCCTGTATATGCCGCATGGGGCAGAGCGCAAAGAGCATAGAGCAAGATCAAGAAAAAGTACGCTATGCTCTCTGCTCGATGCGCTATGCTTTTCCTGCTGCAAATGGCTGGATGCGTACGTTCAGGGATTTCCCTTGCCCTACGGGGTGAACTATTACATTTTTTGTAATGGTTCAGTTGGGTACGCAGCCGCCAGGAACCGGAAAAGGTACATGTGGCATTTCCAAGGCAAAAAATAAGATATTCTGACTCCCGAAAAAAGAAATTATGCACTTTGAACCTCAGAATTATATTATTTTATAGGCAAATTATATTATTTTATAGGCAAATTACATTTTTTTGTGGAATGGACTAATAGATTGCTTGACTTCGCCACACAGATACGTTAACAACGAATAGTAAGAAATTTTATGACATGAGGCCCTAATAATAATGTCCTGCCTGAAACCTCCCCCAAAAGGGGCGCATGATGCTTAGACTCGGCTCAAGTCCAGAGGACATGAGAGAAATGTCTAAAGACGATATCGCTCTGTCAAGATTGCAACTTCTTATCATTATGTCAAAGGCTTATCTAAAAGGTTATCCGCTTGGAGTGCATCGAAAACAAGCTATCATAGAAAATGCCGAATATCTGGCAAAGCTGGATGCAGAGACCAAGCCAGACGCTGAATCCAGGGGCGAGATGGATTTCGATTATGTATTTCATCAGCGAGTGCAGTTGCTTGCCGTAATGGCTAAGACCTTTGCCGAAGGATGCCCCATGGGTCAGTTCAGACTGCAGGCCCTTAGAGATAATCTTGATTTTATCTGTGAAGCGATCACTTTTGACAGCAAGACATACGATATGAAGTTCCTTAAAGTGGCGTGAGGTGAGTCATCATAGCCAACGTGACAATAGTCGTAGTAGAGGATAACAGGCTCATTAGAGAGCTCCTGGTAAACGTGTTCATGTATTGCGTTAACAGGAAAGTTTTGTCCTTTGAAAACGGTGTGGAAGCATGGAATTACATAATGAATCATGAAAATGCAGACATCATCGTTTCCGATGTAGATATGCCTTCCATGAATGGGTTTGAGCTTCTATCCAAAACAAAGGAGAAGTATCCAGGCAAGGTATTCATTATCATGTCCGCAGATCCCTCCAACGAGAAATCCGCCAAAGAATTAGGCGCTGACTCCTTCTTACCCAAACCGTTCAATGTTAATGATCTCTTCAACATTGTGCAGACCTATGTCGTAGGAAACAATTAAAGGCTATTTCTTTGCCTCCCCCGAACGTCACGCAGCAATTCCTTGTTCCATCTTTAGTGTCATATTTTGGCTTGACATGACGGCATCCCGGAAAGTATGTGATATAAATACTTTAGGAGAATTATCGGTAACTTCTCAAAAAGTCCGGGTAATCTACCGACAGTCGCAAATATGTTGCTACGTAGGGCAAGAAGAATCGTTGAATCCCGCCTGTGGCGGGACCATTGCATATGATACCTAACCAGCCAGCTACTTAAGGCATTGGAGGCCGAAGTTCATCCCGCCCAAGGCGGGACTTGCCCGGAGGCTTGTTGCCGTAACCTAAAGCGTACCCGGACTTTTTGAGAAGTTACCGGGCGGGCGCTCAAAGGCGTGATTCGGTTATGATTGTCCGAACTTATTAAGAACTTACGATTTTTTATCAGGACTTTCGTGTTACCGTTTTTTCTTCTGCGCCTTTTCGATCTTGGCCCATGTATCACGCAGAGTTACCGTCCGGTTAAACACGAGTTTTTCATCGGAAGAATCTTTGGAGTCTACGCAGAAATAACCGAGTCTCTCGAACTGGTATCGGCTTCGTGGTGCTGCACCTTTAAGACATGGCTCAACACGGCACGACGTCAACGCCTCCAACGAGTCGGGATTCAGACAGGTCTTGAAATCAGTGCCATCTTTTTCATCGCCCGGGTTGGGTTTTGTGAAAAGATGATCGTACAGACGTACCTCGGCTTCGAGCGCGTGGGCGGCAGAAACCCAGTGCAATGTCCCCTTGACCTTACGCCCGTCAGGAGAGTCCCCACCTCGTGTCTGTGGATCATACGTGCAGTGAAGCTCAACCACCTCACCGGTTTGCTCATCCTTAACCACTCTCACACACGTGACAAAATAGGCGTATCTGAGCCGTACCTCACGACCGGGGGCCAACCGAAAAAACTTTTTTGGCGGGTCCTCTTGAAAATCGTCTTGTTCAATATTGAGCACCCGTGAAAAAGGAACCTTCCGCGAGCCCATACTGGCATCCTCTGGATTGTTTATTGCGTCCAGCTCTTCCACCAGGTCCCGGGGATAGTTTTCTATGACCACGCGGAGCGGGCGCAATACCGCCATCACACGGGGGGTTTTCTTGTTCAAATCCTGGCGCACGCAGTGTTCAAGCAAAGCCATATCGACCATGCTATCCCGCTTGGCTACACCGATGCGCTCACAGAAATCTCTGAGGGCTTCCGGTGTGTAGCCGCGCCTGCGCAAGCCCGATATGGTAGGCATCCGGGGGTCATCCCATGCAGTGACGTGGCCTTGTCGTACCAGTTCGACAAGTTTTCGTTTACTCAACACGGTAAAACTGAGATTGAGGCGGGCAAACTCGATTTGCTTAGGATGACAATCCACGTTTAATTCGTCAAGCACCCAGTCGTACAATGGCCGGTTATCTTCAAATTCCAGCGTACAGATAGAATGTGTGATCCCTTCGATGGAATCAGACAGGCAATGGCTAAAGTCGTACAGCGGATAAATGCACCACTTCTCGCCCGTTCGGTGATGTGGTACCCGTCGAATGCGGTAGAGGGTGGGATCTCGCATATTCAAATTCGGGGATGCCATATCGATTTTTGCTCTAAGCACGTGGGAGCCGTCCTCGAATTCCCCGGCACGCATCCGCTCGAACAAGTCCAGGTTCTCTTCGGCCGAGCGTCCACGATACTGGCTGTCCCTGCCGGGCTCAGTCAAGGTGCCGCGGTACTCTCTGGTTTCCTCTCGGCTCAAGCTGCAAACGTACGCCTCACCTTTTTTGATTAACTCAACAGCGTAGTCGTAGAGCCTCTCAAAATAGTCAGAGGTGTAGTAGAGATGATCACCCCAATCGAATCCAAGCCACCTGACGTCTGATTTGATCGATTCAACGTATTCAACATCCTCCTTGCCCGGATTGGTATCATCGAATCTCAAGTGGCAGATGCCCTTGTTTTCAACGGCAAGTCCAAAATTTAGGCAAATCGACTTGGCGTGCCCGATATGGAGATAGCCGTTTGGTTCCGGTGGAAACCGGGTCACAACGCGGCCATCGTTCTTGTTTGCCTTTAGGTCTTCTAAAATAATATTTCGAATAAAACTCGGGGAGGACGCAGAATCTGTCGTGGTCATACTTGCGACTCCCTTACGCCAGAGGCGTGCCTGGCTCAGAAGGGCCATCAAGGGTGACTAATCTCAAGGTGTCTTTTTCGCCGGCCGCCAGTACCATCCCCCGGGACAGGACACCCATGAGCTTGGCTGGCTTGAGATTGGCTACGATGACTACCTGTTTTCCAATAAGATCTTCTGGTTGGTAGCTCTTGGCGATGCCTGCAACAACGGTCCGCTCTTCTCCGGCATCGACTTTCAATTTCAAAAGGTTTTCAGACTTTTCTACACGCTCGGCGTGAAGCACTGTGGCAACTCGAAGATCGATTTGCTGAAAGATCTTCATGGGAATCTCGGGTTTTTCCGAAGCCCCTGCTTCTTTTTGAGGGGCGGCCTTGCGGGACTCGGATTTGGGCTTATCCGGCTCAACCCTTGGAAAGAGGGTGACCGTTTTCGGGAGTTTTGTACCAGATCGTGTTTTTCCCCATACCTTGAGATCCTCTAACGTCTGAAACGTGTCCGGAGAAGTCATGCCCAGGTGTTTCTGCATGACCCGGGCAGTCCTTGGCATCAACGGATAGACAAGCCCGGCAATGATACGAAGGCTTTCTACAATGTTATAGAGCACGAGCTCCAGTTGTGTGTACTGAGTCTTTTTCTTGGCAAGTTCCCACGGCGCGCTGATATCTATGTACTTGTTAATCCGGTTTATGAACTCCCAAACAGCAATCAGGGCCTTGTGAAAGGCAAGGTCTGCCATGGCTTTTTCATAATCTTCAACTGCCCTGATTGCACCTGACTTGACATCCAGATCAAAACCGCTCTCTGCGGCTCCATCTCCTTTTGGCACGACCCCGTTGAAGTATTTGTGGACCATGGTCAGGCTTCGGCTAAATAGATTTCCAAGATCATTGGCCAGGTCAGAATTGATGCGCTGGATCAGGGCCTTTTCGCTGAAACTGGCATCAAGGCCGAAAGCCATCTCGCGCAGGAGAAAATATCGAAAGGCATCTACGCCATAAACGTTTTTTAACTCCATGGGGTCTACCATATTGCCAAGGCTCTTGGACATCTTGCTATCTTCCACATTCCAGTAACCATGGACACGCAACTGGTGATACAGAGGAATCCCTGCTGCCTTTAGCATGATGGGCCAGTATATACCGTGAGGCTTAAGTATATCCTTGGCCACAATGTGTTGGACCGCTGGCCAGAACTTCTTGAAACGTTCACCATCCGGATATCCCTGTGCAGAGACGTAATTTAACAGGGCATCGAACCAGACATAAGTTACGTAGTTGTCATCAAAGGGGAGTGTAATGCCCCATTGAAGACGGCTTTTGGGGCGGGATATGCACAGATCCTCGAGGGGTTCTCGCAGAAAAGCGAGCACCTCATTTTTGTAACGCTCCGGCTGGATGAAATCCGGATGGGTCAAGATGTAATCGATGAGCCAGTCCTGGTAGCGGCTCATTCTAAAAAAATAGTTGGATTCCTTGATTACCTCCGGAACGGTCTCGTGGTCAGGACATTTGCCGTTTACGAGTTCGCGTTCCGCATAAAAGCGCTCACAGCCAAAACAGTACGCGCCCTCATATTCGCTGAAGTAGATATCGCCCGAGTCATAGATATTCTGTAATACCAGCTTGACAACTCTTATGTGATCGGATTCTGTTGTCCGAATAAATTGGTCATACTCAATATCCAACTCGGGCCACAACCCTTTAAAAAGTTCGCTGATCTGATCCGCATAGGCCAGCGGACTCAACCCCTCATCCCTGGCTGCGCGGACCACTTTATCGCCGTGTTCGTCAGTTCCGGTCAGAAAATATGTTTCCTGGCCGCACATACGGTGGAAGCGATTCACTACATCAGCCACAACCGTCGTATAGGCATGACCCAGGTGAGGCATGGCATTCACGTAATAAATAGGCGTTGTCACATAAAATGGTTTAAGCATATAGCTCCCTTCTGAAGAATCTGTGTGCCTACTTGACAATTTCTGCTAAGCCTACATCCAATTCCTTGCCCTCCTCGAGCTGTACGGTAACGCACTCTTTCAACATGTTCTGTCGAACAACCCTTCCACGGCCCTTCTCGGTTTCTACGACACTTCCGATAGAAGGGAATTCAGATTTGAGATCGCAATAAATCTTATGTTCAAAGGCCAAACAGCACATGAGTCGGCCGCACAGCCCCGAAATCTTGCTGGGATTAAGTGACAGTCCCTGCTCTTTAGCCATGCGAACCGATACCGGCTGAAAATCATCTATGAATGTAGCACAGCATAGTTCGCGACCGCAACGTCCTATACCGCCACACAGCCTGGCTCGATTACGGACTCCAATTTGACGCATCTCAATGCGCATCCTGTAGGCACTAACTAGTATTTTTACCAACTCTCGAAAATCGACGCGGCCATTGGCTGTATAATTAAAGATAAGTTTCGACCCGTCAAAGAGACATTCAACTAATATGAGGTTCATCTCCAGCCCCAGTTTGTTAATGCATCCCAGGCAATATGCGTGCGCGGATTTCTCCAGTTCAAGATTTCTTTTCTGCTGCTTAACGTCCCCATCATTGGCCAAACGATATACTTTTTTTAAGGTGAAGCTCGACTCCCTCTTTCCAGCGGGCCTTGGCGGTGTAACAACCGTGCCAAAGGCCAAGCCCTTATCGGTTTCTATAATGACATAACTGTCGGGAGCAAGAACAAAGTGGCCCACATCAAAATCATAGACCTTGCCTTGCTCTCTAAATCTTATGCCGACGATTTTAGCCATGATTTCCCTGTGTCATTCCTTTTTTTCCATTCACCATTCGATGTTGGACGTTCGATGTTCGATGTTCATCTTTTTCAGTAGTCCATCCGGTGCAATAATAACTTAGTGCTTAGGCCAAAGCCCCCAAGTCCCCCCTCAAGCGCATCATCATCACCTCTAAGGCCAGCCGCGGATTAACATGCCTTAAAATGGCCCTTTGTGCAGCAAAGACTGCCGTTATCTTTTTTAAAAGCTCTTCAACCGAGAGTTCTTCTGATGCGCTTTCAATACTATCCACAAGATCCGTATTGAGGATCTTTTCCGGGTGAAACTTACACATCAGAATATCTCTGAACCAAATGTTAATCACATCCAGCGCATCTTCCAATTTATCTTTATCACGTGCCA
This sequence comes from Deltaproteobacteria bacterium, assembly GCA_030592345.1. GTDB lineage: Bacteria > Desulfobacterota > Desulfobacteria > Desulfobacterales. The sequence continues at coordinate 1,303 of JAUVJO010000045.1, read as the reverse complement.
AGGCATCGGCAAAGACAAAAAGCGCATGAATCGAGTCGGTTGGAACCGACCCAATCCGCTCAAGAAGATGCCTCCGCCAGGGCATCCATTTCTTCGGGTCCGCAGACTGGGCCTTACCCAGGCTCCCTTTAGCCAATATTGCAAGGGCGGTTGCCGTGTCCGGATCAAGACCTTGTCTCGCAGTCAGCACGTCTGCGATCTTTGCAACAGGCAGTGGCCTGAAAGCGATGTGCTGGCACCTGGAGACAATGGTTGGCAACAAGTCCATTGTCTGCAACGTGGTCAGGATGATGTGCGTATCCTTGGGTGGCTCTTCCAGGATCTTCAGTATGGCATTGGACGCTTCAGCCTTCATGGTCTGTGCGTCATTGATGATAATCACGCGCCGGCCTTTCTCCAGGGGCGCGAACCTCAGTTGGTTTCGCAACGACCGCACCTGGTCAATCTTGATAAAGGCACCATCAGGTTTAATAATGATGAGATCCGGGTGATTGCCCGAAATCGCCTTCTTGCAAGACCGACACACTTTGCATGCTGACACGCCAACACGATTCGTGCAGTTGAGGGCCATGGCCAGTGCCTTGGCTGTTGTTTGTCTGCCAATGCCGTCAATACCGGTAAAGAGCAAGGCGTGGGCGAGACGATCGTTAAGAAGCATCCGGGTCAACAGCCGGATAGCACGCTCTTGGCCTATGATCGATTCAAAAGACATCTGTTTGGGGGAGATCTCCTTTTTCCTCAAACCACCACGTATCCGAGGCTGTCTTCAATACCTCTCTTGCCAGGTCTTGGCCGACCTTTGTTTGAATCCGAGAAAAGACATGAGGAAGCCAGGCATCCGGCCCATCAGAGCCTGAATCCAAGAGGGCCTTCAATTCCAGAATGAGGGACAGTTGGTCGGCGTCTTTTGCGAGCTGTGCTTCCAGGCTTTGGCCGGCATTAAACTCTTCAAGAAGGCCGCTTATGGCCCGGCCAAATGGGACGTTTTTTGCAAGGTCTGCCGCGGCCCTGGCTTCATCTGCAACAACGTACTTTTTTTGAACATAGTTCAGATCGCCGGTTCGCGCTTCACAAAGATCATGTACCAGGCACATTTGGAGGAGTTTGAGTTCATCTACGCCAGAATGCATCTGGGCCAAAACAAACCCAACAAAAGTCGTAAGATAGGTATGTTCGGCCACTGATTCGTTACCAGAGCCCAAAAAGTGAAAACCGGATCGCGGAATCTCTTTTAGGATCCTAGCTTCAAAAAGCAGATTAGCTATGGCTTTCATGACGTTATAAGTTTCCTTGAAGAACGCTT
>JAUVJO010000251.1 GCA_030592345.1 Deltaproteobacteria bacterium | reverse complement strand
ATGAGCCGACCAAGGCTGGAGAAAATAATCATAGAGTATAATCTCTACCAGAAAGTCCGCTCTGCCAAAACCATGTTCGACGCTGTAGAGCGTATGCGCAGGCACGTTGAGATCAAGATAAATGAGCCTGGTGGGTCTCGACGAAGGCACGATGTGGCTCCCGCCTCATTTGAGGTCTCCTTCGTAGGGGCGAATCCGGTCAAGGTAAGAGATGTGACCGCAACGATCGCCAATCTCTTTATTGAGGATAACCTCAGATTGCGTGAGAGTCAGGCGGTAAGCACATCGAGATTCCTGGAACGGGAGCTTGAAGGGATGAGAGAGGAATTGCGCCGGAAAGAAGAGCGTGTGCGTCAGTTCAAAGAAGAACACATAGGTATGCTGCCGGAGCAGATGGAAAACAACTATCGCATTTTGACTCAACTGCAGCAGCACCTGGATTCTTTAAACGCGATCTTCCAGCAGACCGAAAACCGCAAGGTGCTCCTTCAAGTCCAACTGGGCAGACTGGAGACCCTTCAGGCCGAAGCCCTTGAAGCCAGAGTTTCACTTAGCGGTGCTGCCAACGGCCCGAGGCCTCTTAGTCTTGAGGAGCTTCGCCAAAAACTCGAGACCCTGCAATCCAGGTACAGAGATCAACATCCTGATGTGATTATACTGAAGAAAACTATCGCCAGGCTGGAAAAGAAGAAAGGAGGCACGGATACTGAAGCCGAATTGGGTGGGCACAGCGCATCTTCCATTAACAGCGAAGCCCGGCGGCTCTTGATCGTTCAGAAGGAAGATCTGATTATCCAACTGAAACTGATCGACAAAGAAATTGACAAGTACACTGATGAAAAAGGGCAAACCAGTGCGCAGATCAAAGCCTACCGCAATCGCATCGAGGGTGGGCCCAAAGTCGAGGCGATGTTCGTGGACTTGCGGCGTGGCTACGAAGAGGCCCAGGAAAACTATCAATCACTGCTCCAAAAAAAAATGCATGCCAAGCTGGCTGAAAATCTGGAGCGCACCCAGAAGGGCGAGCAATTCATTGTTTTGGACCCCGCCAACTTATCCCTGAAGCCGTTTAAGCCGGACATCCTGAAACTCCTTATCCGCGGTTTCATGGCCGCGTTGGCGAGCGGCCTTGGCCTTGGATTCGTAAAGGAGTACTTTGACCCTACTTTCCACAGTAGCAAAGACTTAGAATATGACCTACATCTGCCGGTGATCGTCTCGATTCCGGTCATCATGACCCCAAAGAAGCACCGTTTGGAGCTCTACAAAAAGATGGGCACCGTGACAGCTCTGGTTTTCCTGTCCTTGACTCTACTATATGCCTTCTTGGTTCTGTTAAGAAAAAACCCGACGCTTCTGCCGTTCCCCTACCCCTTTTAGGCATTGATACTCATGATCAAATTTTCTAAGGCATTAAATCCTCCTCCATTCAAGGGCAAGATCAATCCCCTCCCGATCACTTTATTGGAGCCGGAATCCCAGGCTGCGGAAAGCTTCAAGCTGCTGGGAGTCAAGATCCTATCGATAAACTCAGGTCTCCGGAGCCGGGTTGTCATGGTTACGAGTCCTCAACCCTTTGATGGCAAAAGCACGGTGGCCGCCAACCTGGCAGTAGCCATTGCCCAGGAATTAAACAAATATGCCTTGCTGTTGGACTGCGACCTGCGCCGGCCTTGCTTGCACCAGGTTTTTGGCTTACGAGCAAGCAAGGGCATTCACGAATATCTTGCAGATGGGAGTTCGGTTACTCCCTACTTGCTGAAAACACCCGTAAAAAACCTCACACTGTTTCCTGGCGGCAGCCCATCGTCTAATCCTTCCAAGTTGCTGAGTTCCGATAAAATGAGATCGCTCATCGAAGAGTTAAGGAACCGCTACCAGGATCGTTACATCATTGCTGATTTACCGCCCGTGGGTTTTTCAGTAGATACCAGCCTTCTTTCTAACATCGTAGATAGTGTTCTTTTGGTGGCGCGTTCCGGTAAGACCCCCAAAAAAATGATCAGGGAAGCAGTAGACAGGATTGGCCGCGACAGGCTCCTGGGGGTGGTCTTCAATGAGGACGGTGAGGCGCACAAGTCTTATCACGACTATTACAGGTACTACCGGAAAGGTCGCCGAGAGTGAGAATTTTTATACTCCGTAAGAGAATGGGGAGCAAAAGCAAAAGGAGCTTCGTGTAGAAGATACATCAACCATGTTGAGGATATTTTTCCCGCGGAAACAACAACAAAAACAGGATCATGTTTTCGATAGTGAATTCGATGGATGCCTGCTAACCCGGAAAGACTTCGCCATTAGGTTGCGGCACGAGAGGCTGAAATCAGAGCGTTCCGGTTCGCCTCTTGCCTTGGTCATTATCGATTTCGGGGGCTTGCTTGACTTCATGCTGGAGAGAATCTCCATGCCTCTTCGGGTCGTTGCGCGACAGATTGCGGATATCATAAGGACATGCACAAGAGAAACAGATCTCAAAGGATGGTATCTGGAAGGCAAAATCGCTCTTATTGCTGCTGATACCAATAGGCCGAACGCTCAAATCCTTGCAAGAAAACTTGGGGAACTTATAGAAAAAGAGGCCGGTTCAAAAGACATCTTAAGCGGAGATGACCTGACACGCTTCATCAGCATTTCTTCTGTGGAAAGCGGCTGCAGTTACCTCACCGGCCACGGTGACGACAAAGAAAGTACAGCAAGTGTGCGAAGTGACGCACAATGTGACCGCCTAGATTTTTCATGTCCTGCGGCTGACATGCCTTATAGACAGGGAAGCGATCAGGCGATATGTGTGGCGGCTGAGCAATGGCCATTTTCTTTTGAAATCCTGAACAAAATCCGTGGCAAAGAGTTTCAGCTCAAGGTAAAGCGCGCTATGGATATCGTCGGCTCTCTTACCGGTATCTTGTTGTTTGGACCTCTGATGTTGATCATAGGGGCCTTGGTTAAGCTTACTTCTCCAGGGTTTGTTCTCTTTTGCCAGGAAAGAATCGGATTTTTGGGAAAGCCGTTTACCTTCCTGAAATTCCGATCAATGAAGGCCGCTTGTACCTCGTCCGTCCATAAGAACTATGTTACCAAATTGATAAAAGGCGAAAACAGCGAAATAAACAATGGCATGGCCGGCCAGGCAGTGTACAAGATCACAGATGATCCTCGCGTTACGCCGATAGGAAAGATCTTGAGGAAGAGCAGTCTCGACGAACTGCCCCAATTTTTCAATGTCCTCAAGGGAGATATGAGTCTGGTGGGGCCACGGCCACCGATTCCATATGAGTGCGATCAATATAAACGGTGGCACTGTGGACGTGTGTTGGAGGTAAAACCGGGAATCACCGGCCTGTGGCAGGTAAGTGGCAGGAGCAGCACGACCTTTGACGAAATGGTTAGGCTGGACCTCAAATATGTGCGCACATGGAGCCTGTGCATGGACACTAAAATCCTTTTCAAGACCTTCTGGGCAGTGATTTCAGGCAAAGGAGGGTATTAGAAAGCTAAAAAACGGAGGACAACTATGGTTAATCTTGGTATTATTGGATGCGGATACTGGGGACCTAATCTGATTCGGAATTTCAACGGGCTGGCTGATTCCAACATGCTGATATGTTGTGATAAAGATGTCAATCGGCTCAAACGTATTAAAGGACTCTATCCTAACATCGAAACGACCACGGAGCCCGCAACGCTTTTTGAGGATCCGCGTCTGGACGCTATCGGCATTGCCACACCTGTATTTACTCACTATAAACTGGCCAGAGCAGCGCTTCTTAACGGCAAACATGTATTTGTGGAGAAGCCCATAACCCATTCGTTTGAGACGTGCCTGTCGCTCATTGAAATTGCCAAGAATATGGATCGGGTCCTCATGGTCGGACACACGTTCGAATACACAGCGGCCGTGAGCAAAATAAAGGAAATCATTAACTCCGGAGGGATAGGTGTTCCCCTTTACATCAGCAGCGTTCGCCTTAATCTGGGATTGTTCCAGCCGGATATTAATGTATGTTGGGATCTGGCGCCGCACGATATTTCCATCATTACTTATTTGTTGGACCAGGTTCCCGAGAGCGTTAACTGTCAGGGGAAAAGCCATTACAAAAAGGGGATTGAAGATGTCGCCACCATGACTCTCAATTATAAAAACGGCGTCATCGCATTCATTCACACCAGTTGGCTTGACCCAAACAAGAACAGAAAGACGACCGTTGTCGGCAGTAAGAAGATGCTGGTCTACGATGACGTGGAGCAACAGGAGAAAATCAAGGTCTTTGACAAAGGGGTTGATGCTCCGCCGTACTATGACACATACGGCGACTTTCAATTTTCCTATCGCTACGGCGACATCTACAGCCCGCGCCTGGAAGATTACGAACCATTAGGAAAACAGTGCGAACATTTTATTGATTGTATCAAGCAAGGATTGCAACCCTTGACTGACGGATACAATGGGCTTAGAGTGGTATCCGTCCTCGAAGCCGCATCCAAATCGCTTCGGAGCGGGGGAGAGTCAGTCCCGGTTTATTATCCATATGATCACGAGAAGGTTCTTCAGCCTCACGCGTTTCAAAACACAGGAACAGATGGATAATCCCTAATTCTATGACTAAGCGCCTATGTTCTATTGGAAAGAATGCCCTGGTGGATAAACAGGTGTTCCTCGCGTATCCCACGGGCAGAAAAATCGGTGAACGCCGACTTGTCATTGGTGACAACGCGCAGATCCGCTGTGGCACAGTCATCTATGAAGGCACAACCATTGGATCTTATCTGACAACGGGCCATAATGTGGTGATCCGCGAGGAAAACCTCATCGGAGAGCATTTCACCATCTGGTCGAATTCCGTTGTGGACTATGGCTGCAAGATCGGAGATCGCGTCAAAATTCACTGCAACTGCTATATCGCGCAGTTTACGACCATTGAAGACGAAGTTTTCATGGCCCCTGGCGTTGCTATTGCCAATGACATCCATCCTGGCTGTGAACACTCGACTGAGTGCATGCGCGGCCCCACAATCAAGAGAGGCGCTCAAATCGGCGTTAATGCCACTCTGCTTCCTTTTATCACCATCGGCGAGCGTGTCCTTGTTGGCTCCGGTGCCGTAGTCACCAAAGATATTCCACCCTGTTCAGTAGTCACAGGAAACCCTGCAAAGGTGATTTGCGCCATTGATGAACTCGAGTGCTCAAGGGGCTTGACGGAT
>JAUVJO010000388.1 GCA_030592345.1 Deltaproteobacteria bacterium | reverse complement strand
TCAGATGGGAGATTATATCTTACTTGCCGTAAGTGCCATACTTGTCAACAACATTCTGCTGATCCAGTATCTTGGTAACTGCCCTTTTATGGGCACGTCCAAAAGCATGGACAACGCTACGGGCATGGCCATGGCCGTCGTCTTCGTGCTGGTCATGGCAGGTATTGTGACGTGGGTTTTCGAGGCGGTTCTCCTGAAACGCCTGGGGCTTGAGTATATCAGGACTATCGTTTTCATCGTGGTGATCGCTGCGCTGGTCCAGTTTGTAGAGATCTTCATGAAAAAGAGCATGCCGGCCCTTTATGCGGGTCTTGGTATCTTTCTCCCATTGATAACGACCAACTGTGCGGTCATGGGTGTGTGCCTGATAAATGTCAAGGAAGAGTATAACTTTTTGGAGATGCTCGTTTCCTCTGTCTCCTACGCAATTGGTTTTGGCGTTGCCCTGATTCTCTTTGCAGGGTTGCGGGAACGAATTATCATAGGAAGAGTGCCAGGGCCTTTGCAGGATGTTTCCATTGCCCTGGTTACGGCCGGGTTTATGTCCCTTTCGTTCCTCGGTTTTAAAGGAATGATCTAATGGATTGAATATTGAATTTCATTTCTGAAGGAATCAATGTTCAGTGAAAAATCGTCAATGTTTCCTGAGAGTTGCTACAATCAGGTTTGAAAGGGTATTTCGAAAGAAGTTAGTCCTTTTTGGGAGGAAAAAATGTTAGAAGCCTTACTTCTCATGTTAGGATTAGGGGCTGTCTCTGGAACGATTTTGGGGATCGCATCCAAGGCTTTTTATGTGTGGGAGGACCCGCGCATTGCACTGGTGGCAGACTGTCTGGCCGGCGCCAACTGCGGTGGGTGCGGCTATACCGGTTGTGGTGCCTGTGCAGCGGCCATGGTAACTGGCGAAGCACCTGTTAGTGCCTGTATCGTCGCGGGCGCGGACGGTGCCGCAAAGGTTGCTGCGGTCCTGGGTCTGGAGGCAGGCGCGGCCGAGCCCCTCATATCACAAAACACATGCACGGGCGGATTCCGGGCACCTGACAAATTCACGTATATGGGCGTCAATGATTGCCGGGCCGCCTTTATGCTCTATGCAGGTGCCAAGGATTGCGCTGTCGGTTGCCTTGGCTTTGGGTCCTGTGTGAAGGCCTGCCTCTTTGGAGCCCTTGAAATAGGTCCGGAAGGCTTTCCTGTGGTTGAGGTAGAGAAATGTGTGGGTTGCGGGGCTTGCGAAAAGGCGTGCCCCAAGGGGATCATGCAGGTGCGCAAACCTTCTGATGCGATTCTTCATGTAAACCTGGTTGACGATCGTTTGGCACCATGTCGTCAAACGTGTCCTGCTGAAATCAATATCCCCAAGTATATCCAGCACATCAAGAACAAAGAGTATGACAAGGCATACCTTACCATTATGGAGCGCAACCCTCTGCCACTTTCTACAGGGCGGGTCTGCCCGCATCCGTGCGAGGATGCCTGTCGTAGGGCCCTGGCCGATGATCCGGTCTCCATAAACCAACTGAAGCGCTTTTGTTCTGATTGGGTATTTGATAACGCAGCGCAGGTGAAGATCCCTGTGGCACCTGATACTGGATACAAAGTGGCCATCGTGGGTGGGGGGCCGAGTGGCTTTTCTGCCGCCTTTTACCTGCGGCGACTCGGCCATAAGGTAAAAATCTTTGAATGGCTGCCCAAGCTGGGAGGGATGATCTACTACGGTATTCCCGAATACCGCCTCCCCAAAGAGATACTTTATAAGGACCTTAATCGCATCCTTGGTCTCGGTGGCATCGAGGTCAAAACAGGCGTAAAATTCGGGGTCGATTTTGACCTTGAGTCGCTTGTAGGTGGCGGGTTTGATGCGGTTCTCATGACCATTGGGGCCATGAATCATGCTTCTGCCAGGATCCCGGAGGAAGACACAGTCAAGGGTGTTGTCCCGGCTACTGAATTTCTGAGAAAACAGGGGCTGGGAGACCCGTATCCAATCGGCAAAAGAGTCGGTGTCATTGGCGGCGGGAACGTGGCCATGGATTGCTTGAGGTCGAGCATTCGTTTGGGTGCTGAGAAGGTCTACTGCCTCTACCGCCGGGAAATCAAGGATATGCCTGCAAACTATGTGGAGATAGAGGCGTGTCACCATGAAGGGATCGAATTCGTGACCTTGTGTACACCAACCAAGTTCATGACCGATGATGAAGGAAACCTTACGGGTATCGAATACCTGAAAAATGAGCTGGGTGAACCTGATGCCAGCGGCAGACAAAGGCCGGTTGCGATCGAAGGCTCTGAAACAGTGATAGAACTTGACAACTTTATCCTGGCCATCGGCCAGACCACGGACGCAACGTTTGCAGACAAAGAAGGTGCCGCAGCATCAAGGCTTGAAATCGGCAGGGGCGGCGCGATTATGAATGATCTGGATACCACCCAGACAGCCATCCCTTACGTATTTACCAGCGGCGATTGCGCCGGACCGCCCGGACTTCTGGTCACGGCTATTGGGACAGGAAGACGGGCAGCCAGGGGCATACACAAATACCTGATGGGAGAAGACATGGCAATGCCTGAGAACAGGCTTCGGGTAGACGCAGTGCGTATGAAAGGCCATATCCCAGGCACGATCTTTAAGAGCATCGAAGGGATACAGAAAAAGGGCCGCATCAGCCAACCCGAGCTTGAGCCAGGCTCTTACGAAAGACAGCACACATATGCCGAAGTTGACCTGACAGTCACAGAGGAAGATGCCTTAAAAGAGGCGAATCGTTGCATGCACTGCTGTCTGACCTGCTACGACAAAGACGTTTAGTCTGTATTATAGACTTTCACATATTAAATTTCACCGCGTTATCGGTCGTCGGCGTATCACAATACAGCCTCCTCCCCCTGGCCTTGTGAAATTTAATATGTGAAAGTCTATATAAACAGTGCGGATTGTT
>JAUVJO010000025.1 GCA_030592345.1 Deltaproteobacteria bacterium | reverse complement strand
TTATAGACTTACACATATTAAATTTCACCGCGTTATCGGTCGTCGGCGTATTACAATACAACCTCCTCCCTCTGGCCTTGTGAAATTTAATATGTCAAAGTCTATAGATTGAGAAAGGAAGATTTTCCATGAAAAAAAAGGTTGTTATCCTTATTCCAGGTTTCATATTTTTCCTTTTCCTGGCCAATCCCGTGTTCAGTTGTGTCGGCCGCGTTTTAACTATTGCGGTAAGCAATTCCATTGACCAGGTCATCATGGGGCACATGCTGGCCATACTGATTAATGAGAGGACAGGAACTACGGTTAATATTGTACAACCGGGTGACTTCAAGATCTGCCATGAAACAGTACTCAAGGGGAAGGCGGATATTTATATCAATTATATAGGGATGGCTCAGACCACGACAGGAGGGTCAAGTGGAGTAGATGATCCTCAAGAGGTCTATACACTGGTGAGACAGTTGTACAAGGATGAATTTGACATGATCTGGTTGAAACCGTTTGGATTCCAGGGCCCATTGACCTCGGAGGGAAATCACAAGAAAGAACTTGCTACATTGGCTGCCCCGGTTACGACCAGGGACGTGTTAAGGAAGTTTCCTGTTCTGGACAGGCTGATAAACAAGCTGGGAGGCAGGATAGATAATAATACCATAGATGAATTGAGGAAAAAGACAGAAAATCAGGATATCAAAGAGGCTGTTCGAGACTTTTTAGAAACCCGGAGGCTGATTTAAGTGAATGTCATTAGTCATTTGTCACTGGCAAGAGACACCGATAACAGGAATTTGGTTAATCATTGCACAACCAATGACAAATGACCAGAGACCAGAAACCAGAGACCAGTAAAAAGTGACAAAAACAGGAGGTTTTTCTCATGCAAATAAATCTGATCTACTACTTAACAGCTAGCCTATTAGGCGGGTTACACGCGCTTGAGCCTGGCCATGGAAAAACGGTAGTAGCTGCCTATCTCATAGGTTCCAAAGGGAGGAAAATTGACGCTGTAATTCTTGGAATTGTGGTTACACTGACTCATACTATCAGTGTTATCCTTTTGGCCATCGCAGCTAAAGTGGCATCTTCCAGAATAACTCTGACCGAAGAATCCATGCACGGATATTTGGGGCTAGTGGCGGGTCTTATGATCCTTGCAGTAGGGATATGGATGCTGATTCAAAGGATCCGGGGCAGGGAGCCCTTCCACTTTCATTCTCACGACCATGGCCACGCACATAGCCACAATCCCATTGATGGGCACGTCCATTCCCATGATCACACTAATGACCACGACCACGATCATAACCATGACCATAATCACAATCATAATCATGAGGGACACGATCTTGAGACTCAGCCCGCCCGCCATCCACACATCCATGAACACGCACATGATCCACAGAACGCTGATGCGCACGGGGGAAAAAGGGTGGGCTATTGGCAGCTTTTCCTGTTAGGTGTTTCCGGGGGGCTGGTTCCTTGTCCTGCGGCCATAGCAATCTTGCTGGCTGCGGTAGGCGCCGGGCGACTCGGAGAGGGCCTCACTTATATACTATTGTTTAGTTTGGGGCTGGCCGCGGTGTTAATAGCCATAGGGATCGTAGTGGTAAGTGCAGGTCAACTTGCCAGCCGTTTTCTGGATGCCAAGAGGTTTGCCAGGAAGATATCTATTGCCAGCGCCGTGCTCATAACCTGTATAGGAGGATTTACTTTGCTTTCTTCTGTCAGGCATTTGATTTAATGACTTTGTGGAAAGAAACGGAAGGGAGAAAACAGGAGACGATGAAAAAAATATTCCTCACGTTTGTTTTGTGTCTGGTTTGGACCGGGTGTGCTTGGGCCCATGGGGACATATCAAAGCTCCCAAACGCAGCGCAGATCATGCAATACAGATTGGTGCTATATATGACCCCTGAAGATCCGGCTCCCCGCAACGGATTGGCCATGGCCCTTTATAGAACCAACAAACTTGAGGAGGCTGAAGGGGAACTCAGATACATACTGGAAAGGGATCCCCGGAATTTCGATGCCCTGGACGGACTGGGCATTGTGCTCATCAGCACGGAGAGATACGAAGATGCCTTAGACTATCTGAAGAAAGCAGTGGATATAAACGAACTGGATGTGATGGCCCATGTACACCTGTCCGTTCTTTATGAAAAGATGAAACAACCTGAAAAGGCCAAGAAAGAACTGAAGAAGGCCAAGTCCCTTGCAACGGGTACGGATGAACTTGAGAAGATAGATAGGGAATTCGAATTGGTCGGTGGTGAGTAGATAGCTGAAAGCTCAAAGGATATAGCTTTTCAGATAATGTTTTTGGGGTAGATGAACCAATATCTCTTAGTAAATCTTTTCTGGATTTCGGTTGGAGCCAAACGGTTGCGGTTGCGCAACTCGTATCGGGACTCGTAGTACGGTTACGGATAAAGATCAACGCAGCCGAGTGACGCCAGACGTACTGTTCTCAAGGCGCAAGCCGCAAACGAGCAGCCCAACCGAACAACGTATAACGAAAACGGTAACCCCAAAATCTTTTTCTTAATTACTACAGGAAGCTTTTCCGGATGAAATTATAAACGGTTCACCGATTGATAAACACGATTTTTGATCATTGGTCTATGTTTACTTCTGGGCTTTGAGCTTTGAGCCTTGAGCTGCTGTTGAGCTGACTACTGATGGAGGGCAAGAGACCCATGAAGAACAAATATCCTTTTCCTTTTTTCATGCTATTCGTCATATTGTTCTTACTTGCAGGTTGCGGTAGCAAAGAAGGTGGTGCTTCGGGTGAGGAAGAGAAGCCCATACGAATAGGCTACATGATTTGTAATAGCATACCGGAAACCAAGGCCAGATTCGAGCCGATAACTGCCTATCTCAGCGAGAAGACGGGGCGAAAATTCGAATCAGTATTGGTGAACACGTATGATTTTGAGGATCTGGTTAGAAAGAAAGAGGTGGAGTTTGCCCATACGAACTCCATACTCCCCATCATATTCAAGAAGGAGTACGGCTTTGAACTCTTAGCGACCGAGGTAAGGGGAAGATATGGCCACCGGGACACGGGCACCATCATTAGCCTAAAGAAAAGCGGCATCAAGACTTTTGACGATATGCGGGGAAAGACTATGGTATTCGGTCCTGCCCTGGCGCCGTTCGGTTATATGGCACAGTACGCACTCATGCTAGAGAACGGATTTGACCCGGAGGAGGACCTGGCCTATTACGCCATCCCGTGGGGTTCCTTCAAGCACGAAAAGATAATCTATGGTGTGCTCTTCGGGGCCTACGATTTAGGATCAGCACCTCGCTTGGACCTGGACCTGATGGCCAAAGAGGGTAAGATCAACATAGATGATTTCAACATCATAGCTGAGACTATCCCTATGCCTTACTGCACAATGGGGGTTATGCCACACGTGGATCCCGGCCTGGCTCAAGAGGTAAAGGAGATCCTTCTTAATCTCAAGAAGGATGAGACAGTGTTAGTAGATGGCGAGGTACTAAGGATTTGCGATAGCGCATGGATAGATGGATTCGTAGAAGCCGATGATAGGCAATACGATGCTATTCGCGAGCGGCTGAAGCAGTGTAACATGGCACCGTATAGGAAGTATTAGATGAATCAAGCTGAAAGCTCAAGGCTCAAGGCTCAAAGCTGATTTGTGATTTCGGACTATTTTCGTCTCCCGCAGAGCCCACGAAGATCTCAGAGTCTTTTTTCATATCTCTGTGCACTTTGCGATCTCTGCGAGAGATTAAATGGTCTAAATAGGAATCCCCCCCTTTGAGCTTTCAGTTTTTATGACGATATTCTTAATAATGGAGGTCCTGAATTGAAGAAATCCGTACTGGGTCTGATGCTGTCAAGAGGTGTTCTAGTCTCCCTTTTTGGAATGGCCCTGTCCTTTTGCTTTGCGGGGTGCGCAACAGCTCCTGCTTCATGGAAACCGCTGATTATAGAAAAGGGCATTATTCAGTATGACACCGCCTGGGAGAAAGAAGTCATCATCAAGGGTGATGTGGAGATAGCTCGAGGTGCCACATTAACCATAATGCCGGGAACTGTGGTCAAGTTCGTGAAGATAGAGGCGAATGGCCCTGACAAGCTCTATGCGGAGGACAAGATAGAGCACTTCCCCCGAGCCGAACTGATTATCAGAGGGAAGATACTCGCCCATGGGACCAGGGAGAAGATGATACTCTTTACGTCTGCTGACGAGTCTCCCCGTGTCGCAGATTGGGGAGCAATCAACATGTTGGACACTGAGGACAATGTCTTAGAGTATTGTGAGATTTGTTATGGGCACACATCGGTCCACGGTCATGGAGGCCAGGTGACTGTGGCTAACTGCTATTTCCACGATAACGGGGTGGCTATTGGCCACAAAACCGTAAAGGAATACAAGACAGAAGGCTCAATGACCATACTCAATAATCGGATCACAAAAAACGGCGGTGGCGTTTTGTGCAGCACGGCATCACGAACCACGATCAGTCATAACGAGATCACTTATAATAAGTTCTTCGGGATCTATGGGAAAAAGCGATCCGTCGCTAATGTCACATATAACAACATTACCCATAATGGAAAAGGCATTATACTATGGCTCACGCAGGGCTTTAGTATCAGTGAAAACAATATCTATGACAACGAGAAGCATAATATTTCTCTCATGGAAGGTCAGAAATGGGATGTGGATGTCGGCAATAACTGGTGGGGTACTACGGATGTGCAGAAAATTAAAGACTCGATGTGGGATAGAGATGAGGATGAAACTCTGGGCGAGATAGACTTCTCCGGTTTTGCTGCTTCTCCCATTGAACGAGCAGGGGCCTCGTGGTGAACAGAGAATGGACCGGCTGGATAAATTAAGCATAGCTGTCATAGCAGGACTCACCCTGATAAGCATGAGCATGTTGGTAAATCGGGAAATAACGACAAGGCGGCAAGACAATCCCGGTGTTGGGGCCAAGGCGGAAAAGGATTCTTACACCTTACAAATGGAGGTGGATAAAAAGATATTCCAGGAGGTCGCTTCCTACAAGGAACAAGGGCTTTATCCTGAGGCTATGGCAAAGTTAACAGTTATTATGAAGGAACATCCTGAGAAGTCTCTGTCATATGTGTATCTCGCACAGTTGTATCTTAAACAGGGAAAACTGCGAGATGCCATCCATGGCTATCGTCTGGCAGTCGAGATGGAGCCGGATTACGTGGATGAGAGAACGCCTCTGTTTATCGGAGACGAAATCAAGAAGCTCGTAACAGAAGGCAGGGAGAAGTTCAGCAGGGAAAAGGCGCTGAAGCCCAAAGACAAGGAAGTTAGAAAGGCCCTAAAGGATGTCTACTATCTTCAGAGTAGACTGGCTGGAGGATGTGAGTAATTGTGAAGTTAACCAGATTGGTTGATCTCTCTATTGTAACCGGGGCCTTATTAGGATTTGGTGGGATTTTATTGGTTTATCTTGGCAATCCTGCAAACTCCGGAATTTGTGTGTCCTGTTTTATCGAAAATATTGCAGGGGCATTGCAGCTCCACGACAATATCCGAATGAGCTACATAAGGCCGGAGCTCATAGGGTTTGTGCTGGGATCGACGCTCATGGCCTTAAAAACAGGTCGTTTTCGAGTAAGGGGGGGCTCTGCCCCTGTGATTCGGTTCTTCATGGGTTTCTTTCTCATTGTGGGCTGTGCTATCTTTATCGGCTGTCCGATCAAGATGTTTCTCCGTCTATCGGCGGGCGACCTGACTGCGGTTGCGGCCACCGTGGGCCTTGTCTTTGGTGTCTGGGTAGGTGTTAAATATATTAAAGGGGGTTTTGCCTTGCCCAGGGACAAGGAGCTTCGCAAGGCGAATGGTTTTGTTATTCCTTTGTTTGTTTTTCTCCTTTTTATTTTTCTCCTTTTGAATCCCTCTTTTATCAAGGCAGGACAAAAGGGGCCGGCTGCCTGGCATGCCCCCTTGGCAATATCGCTATTGATAGGGCTTGCTATCGGTGCGTTTGCCCAGAGATCAGGGCTATGCATTACCGGAGGGGTACGTAATCTCTTCCTGGTCAGAGAGAGGACTTTGCTCAATGGCGTCATAACTGCTGTCCTGGTGGCTTTGATTTTCAGTATTCTCTTGGGTCAGTTCAAATTTGGGATGAACGCGCAGCCTGCATCGCACTTGAGCCATGGATGGACTTTTTTGGCCATGGCATTGGTAGGCTTTGTCTCTGTTTTGATTGATGGATGTCCTTTTAGACAGTTGGTAAAGGCCGGGGAAGGTGACACAGATGCTGGCATAACCACTTTAGGTATGCTTTTGGGTGGCGGGCTGGTGTACGTCTGGATACTCGGGAGCACCTCTGCTGGTCCAACGTTTCAAGGTAAAATTGCTGTATTGATAGGCATGATTTTTGCTGTTGTTGTAGCTATGGCGTTTCGTAGGAGAAAGGTGAAAGCTCAAAGGTGAAAGCTCAAAGCTCAAACGGAAAGAAGGGGAGAGCATTTTATACCGTAGAAGGTCAATATTCACCGGCAGCCAATGGCCAAGAGATAACGATTGCTTTTGATAAACTTTCAGCTTTGATCCTTGACCTTTCAGCCTTGAGCTTTAAGCTCTAACATATGCCACTGTTTGATCAAGCAGGGTAAGCTGTTTGTGGATGATTCCCATGGACACCGTTAAACGACAAAAAACCAGGCAGGAATATAGGGTCGTATTTGCCGCCACATCGGCCCATATGTTAACCCACGCCTACATGATGATATTTCCCACTGTGTTGGTACTCATAGCCAGTGACCCTTTCCTGGGGATGACTCAGTATTTCAAATTGGGTATTGTCGGAACTATTTGTTATGGCCTTTTCGGCATTGGAGCAATCCCTTCGGGTATGTTAGCTGACAGGTACGGATCTCGAAGGCTGCTTATAGTATGTGTCTTTGCCATGGCCCTGTCTTCTCTGGCGGCAGGCCTCTCATTTTCCATATATCTGTTTGTTGTTTCAATGATATTTTTAGGTTTGGCCGCTTCCATATATCATCCATCGGGCCTTTCATTTATCTCCAGAAATGTGGAAAAAAAGGGCAAGGCAATGGGTATCCACGGTGTTGGGGGAAATGTTGGCCTGGCACTAGGTCCTGTCGTTTCAGGAGCTGCTGCGGCCCTTTGGGGTTGGCGTTCTGCCTTTATCGTGTTTGCTGTTTTTGGGTTCATCTTGGGTATTATAATCATGAGGTTAGATGTGGCAGATGAAACAGCAGCGCAAAACAAAGTGCATAAACAAAGTGGTGGACAGGTAAAACTCTCATCCATGCCTTTGATCCTTCTTTTGCTCTATGCTAACTGCATGCTGTACGGATTGTGCTACCGAGGGTCCATGATGTATTTTCCGAAGCTCTTTGTAGATAACATCCACTTTGCATTAGACGATGTAGCTAAAGCGGGTTTTCTTGTTTCCTTGGTCACAATGATGGGCGCTTTGGGGCAGATACTGGGAGGCGTTCTGTGTGATAGACTGAAAAGGCAGGAGTATGCCTACCTTCTGGTCTTTCTCTTCTCCACCCCTCTGTTTTTCGCTATATCGTTTTCTAAAGGCTGGGCTTTGTTCGGGATTAGCTTGCTCTTTGCCCCATTTTTCTTTGCCTGGCAACCGATCCAAAACACACTCATAGCCAAATATGCTGTGCAGGCAGCCCATGGGCTCAGTTATGGAATTAACTTCTTGTTGATTATGGGAATAGGCTCCCTGGCCGCGTCCATAGGGGGATACGTTACTGACAACCGGGGTGTGTCTAATGTATTTGCAGTGCTTGGGTTTGTATCTGCCCTCTCGCTTCTGCTGGTCTTCTACATACTAAAGACAACTGTTTCTCAACCACTAACTCTGGAAGTTGCTGCTGAAAATACCGGAGAAAGGAAGGTGATGTGAGATGAGATGGTTTAAGAAAGACAAAAAAAAGGGCGTCTCTCATCAGTCTGAACCCGTGACCAAAGGCCTCTTGATATTTTCAGACACGGCCGACGTCATGCAAGCTGAACAGATACTCAAAGAGGAAAACTACGATATTAGGGTGGTCAGCCCCCCTCCTAAGTATAGAAGCGGCTGCGACCTTTGTGTGGAGTTCCCTTTAGTTGAAGAAGTAGTTATTACCAGACTGTTGAAAAACATCGGTTTGGTGCCCATAGATGTGTTGCCTGCATCTTTAAATGGATTGAAACCTCTGCAGTTGTGCAAAACCAAAGACTTTGGTCAATACGTCATGGTGAGAGCAGCCAATATGAAGATTACCGTGGATAAAACGACCAAGAAGATAGTAAACATCTCTGGTGGTGGCTGTCCGGACGTGCCATACCTGGCCTACGAGATGGTGGGGAAACTGCTTTCAGAAGCGCCCGAACCGACATTTATTGGCTCTACTCTTTGCGCTTATTCCTTGAATACGGCTCGCAAAGAAATGTTGAAAATAATAGGAGATTAGAATGCTTCTTCTGGCAGGAACCATACCAATTAAGGGCCTATCTCTTTTGCTGGGTAAAATTGACGTAACCGAGCAGGAAGTTATGGTAGATGATCAGGTATTGGATATTAACCGGGGGACGGCGGCCATGATGGCTGCTGCTTGCACTGTCTGTCAGGAATACGATTTGGAAAGCCCGATGGGTTTGGTCGCAGGCGATATAGGTGCCAGCGACGGGAGTTCTGAAATTTATGAGTATCTGGCGAACAATCTCTCACGAATGGATGTAAAGGTTCTAACCTTTCATTATATCATGCCCAATATTAAGTGGAATCAGAAGGTGCTGGAGAAGATACGTTCCTTAAAAGAAAAACCGATCTTGATCGCTGACGCTGGCGGCATGTATGCAGCCAAGGCCGGCGGTGATTCCGGTTGTTATGATATATTTACTCCTGATCTGGGAGAATTGGCCTTTTTGGCCGATGAAAAGGCGGTTCATCCGACCTATACGCGTGGGTTCATATTTCATATGGAAGATGATGTGCCGGAGTTGATCAGCAGGGCCTTTAAGTCGAAAAATACTGCGCGTACTCTATTTGTGAAAGGAAAGGTGGATTACATTTGTCAAGACGGGGAGATACTTGAAAAGATTGAACAGCCAAACATAGAGGCGCTGGAGTCAGTTGGTGGGACAGGGGATATCATTACCGGTGTGATTAGTGGATTGGTACGTGCCGGAAAATCGCCGGTTGATGCCTGTCGGATAGCAGGAAAGGTTAATAGGAGGGCAGGAGAGCTATGCCATCCTACCCCTGCTACTCAGGTCAAAGATATCATAGAATGCATCCCAGAGGCCCTCACGGAAGTGCTTGGACGGAAAGGATAGACCCATGCCCAGAGTCATTATACCTTCTCCACTTAGAAAACATGCCAACAATCAGCGCGAAGTGGTCATAGATGGGGAAAGCCTTAAAGAAACCATCGAGCATCTCTTACAGAAGTATCCTGGATTTAAGGTCATTAATCATGATTTTGCACTCCTCAGCGTTTTTATCAACAGCAAATTGATCAGAAGCAGAGTCGACAAATGGGACAGGTTATCCTTGAATAACGACGATGAGGTTACGCTCATCGTGCCTATAGCTGGAGGGTAGGATAAGGGTGAAAGGTGAAAGCTCAAAGGTGAAAGCTGAAAGCTCGAAGCTCAAAGCTCAAGGGTGAAAGCTTAAAGGTGCAAGGACAACAAACAATGAACGTGATTCCATTTGAGGAAATAAGACAGATAATACTGCCCTATCCCAATTGGCAGGAGATTGTCGAGCACTGCAAGAGAAAACTTGCAGGGAATTATCTGCCTGGTGAATCCGAGGAGCGCAAGGCCTATGGTCTAGTGGCAGGCATCCCGAACGGACACGCCTTGAAAGTTGAGCGCATATTCCCAATCAAAAAAAACGTCAGGGACAAAGAACCTTATAAGACATATTTAGATAGCATGATGGAGCAGTACGCAGTGCCTTCAAAGACACCTTTGTCTAAGAGAGGATGGATGACAGCCCCTGAGGAGCTTAAGGATGTTTGTGATAAATGCGACCAGGAAGAACTTGTTGTGCTCGGTACATATCATATGCATCTTGTGCCTTGGGAACACGATGCGATAAGGGATACGCCCACCCGCCTGGATTCGATTCTGGCAGAAAATAGTTCACTGTTTTCATTCATTGTCTCCATGGTCGATATTTCCCATCCCAGAATCAGAGCGTTTTATGAGGGATCAGCGGAAAAGGAGGTGCCGATCCGCTAATGGCAGATATCCTAAAAAAAGAGCCGGAATTGATTGTGGAGTACACAGATTCTCTGGAGGGTTTTAAAGGATGGTTGGTAATTCATGCCCTTTCTCATAAGCTCTGCGCCGGCGGTGTGAGAGTACAAAAAGGCCTTACACGTGATTGTGTAGTCAGTCTGGCCCGGAACATGACTCTGAAGATGCGAATAGCAGGCATCAGGGCAGATGGGGCCAAGAGCGGCATCGATTACGACCCCCACTCGCCAGGGAAAAGAGACGCCTTATATCGCTTTATCCGCTCCGTCCGTCCCTTTATACTGGACCGTTATTCCCTGGGACCTGACCTGAATGTAAAACTGAAAGAACTTGACGATATTGCTGGAAAATTGGGTGTTCCCTCGGTTAAGATGGCCATCGCCAAAGCCCAGGGCTTTGATCTGCAATACTTCCTGGAGCGCTATGGGATGTTGCAAGATTCAGTCGATCACAATCACGTCACACTAGGCAGGTTACGCGCAGGTTTTGGACTCGCTGCGGCCTGCTTGGGTGTCCTTGAATTTCTCAAAATCCCTCAACAAGAGGCAACGGTGGCCATTCAGGGTTTTGGAGGGTTGGGCAGCGCTGCTGCTTATAGCCTCTACAAAGCTGGGGTTAAAGTCATCGGATTGGCAGATCACGAAAAAAGCCTTATCAGTAACAATGAACACTCGCTTGATATCAAAGCCTTGATGAAAGATCCCACCACAGGTCTTATTCCGGAGGTGCAGGGAAAAGGCCGGTATGTTGATCGGAGTCGAATATATGATGTTGAGTGTGACGTATTCGTTCCGGCAGCCATTGAGAATGCCATCGTTGCTGATAACGCCAAAAGTATCTCAGTAAAGGCAATTGTCCCCGGAGCAAATCTTGCTGTAGCTGAAGAGGCAGAACGGCTTCTCAATGAACGCGGCATTATTACGCTTCCGGATTTTATGGCCGGATGCGGTGGCTCTTTATCCATGGACGCACTATTCGGCCCAAGGTCCCATCCTTCTGTGCAAAATGTATTGGATCAAGTGGAGAAAAGGATGTGCACTATGGTCAAAAATGTTTTGGAGCGCAGCCAGAAGGATGGCATCACAGCAAGGGAAGCCGCTTTGAATCTATGTTCAGAAGCCCCCATATATCCGGAGGCAAAACCGTACGGACCATTGGAAAATAAAGCTGAAAGTTGAAAGTTGCGTGTCGGAAGAACAGCCCTCGGGCATTCCACATCCAGCGTCCCACATCCAGCATCCAGGCTAGGACCCGGGAATCATCACTCCATCACTCCATCACTCCATCACTTTAATACTCCATAACCGATTGAGAAAAACTTAACCATGCCCTCCCACCCTATTGATTTTGAGATAAATCCCTGTGTTTTCAGTACGCCTGAGTTGGAACATATCTTTGACGAAAAAGCGAGATACCAACGTTGGTTGGATTTCGAAGCTGCTCTGGCAAGAGTCCAGGGAGAGATGGCGGTGATACCTCAAGCGGCTGCTGAGGAGATCGGAAGGAAGGCAAAGCTCAAATACCTGGACTTAGAGGGCGTTCATGAGGGTTATCTGCATAGCCGCAATTCCATCATCCCTTTGATAAACGGTCTCCGCAAGGTGTGCGAAAAGGGGTATGGGGAATACGTACACTATGGAGTAACCACCCAGGATGTCTTGGATACGGCTGAGATCCTTGAGTTGAGAGAGACCCTGGCCTTAGTGTACAGGGATCTGCGGGCCCTGGAAGCGATTTGCCTGGATCTGGCCAAGCAGCACCGATCAACGCCTATAGTAGCTCGCACACACGGTCAGCAGGCTTTACCCACGACCTTTGGTCTTAAGGTAGTTGTTTGGCTAAGTGAGATCCGGCGTCATATCGAACGTCTTAAATCCATACACCAGAGCATCGCCTTTGGGCAGTTGGGCGGCGCTGTTGGAACCATGGCCGCTCTCGGTCCCGGGGCGATGGAAACCGCCAGACGCACCTTAAACCTCTTGGGCCTTGGGCATTCCAAGGTGGCTTGGCACAACTCTCGGGATAACATTGGTGAACTGGCGTCTGTCTTTTCCATATTGATTACTACCCTTGCGAAGATGGCCAATGAGATCTTTCAGCTTCAAAAGACGGAAATTGGCGAGTTGAGTGAACCTGTGCCTAAAGGAACTGTGGCTAGCAGCACCATGCCTCATAAGAGAAATCCGGTTATTTGTCAGCGGGTTGTGTTGCTTTCCAGGCATGTGAGATACCTAACCGGGACGATTGTGGAAAGTATGGCCCACGAGCACGAGCGAGACGCCCGCTGTCTCTGGGCAGAGTGGCTTGCAGTGCCACAACTGTGTATCTATACAGGTGCCGCTTTGCAGTACATGATTGACGTAATGTCCGGCTTGCAGATACACGTTGATCGTATGATGGAGAATCTCCATCTTCAAAAAGCCGTGATTGCCTCAGAATGGCTACTTTTTCGTCTGAGCGGCATCATAGGCAACACCAAGTCCTCGCAAAAAGTCCACGAGCTGTCAAACAAGGCCATGGATACCGGAGTGTCATTTAAAGATGTAGTCATGGATGATCCTGAGATCGGTACTCTTCTTACCCCGGAAGATTTGGCATATCTCGACCATCCGGAAAAATACATAGGCCATGCCTTAGAGATTGTGGATAATGTTTTAGAAGAGATTGAAAGGAAAAGGGCGCTAGAGCCTGAAAGGCTGTAACAGTTCGTGGAGTAATGGAGTATTGGAGTAATGGCAGCGTCCTCTCCGAAGCATAGGCTATACGAGACAATAACCAGTACTCCATCACTCCCTTTTATTGTTACGGAATATGCCATGAGCAATTGTGAACTACAATGCCACATTGTTGATTCACGGTTCTATAGCAGTGGGTATACGACTCAAGAGGCTCGTAGGATCTTTTGCGATAAGTATCGGTACCAGCGATGGATAGAGATAGAGGCTGCTCTGGCTTTGGCACAGGCTGATCTCGGGATTATTCCCGAGTGGGCGGCAAAAGCCATCAATAATAAGGCACACATTCGCTATTTCGACCTGGACGCTATTTGCGAAGGCATTAAAGTAACGAGTCATTCTCTTCTCCCGTTACTAGAAGCATGGCAACAAGTGTGTGACCCGGCTGCCGGACAATTTATTCACTTTGGTGCCACTACCCAGGACATCCAGGACACTGCCCAGGCATTGGAGCTTGGTGAGGTACTGGCCATTGTTGAGCGGGATCTCAGGGCTATTTTGCAGAAACTGATGGACCTGGCGGAACGCTACGCAGATCTTGTTACTATTGGCCGAACCCACACACAACATGCCTTGTCCATGACACTGGGTTTGAAGATGGCAGTGTGGGTGGATGAGGTGTGGCGAAACTATGAGCGATTGATGGCTTGCAGGGAACGGGTGCTGGTAAGCCAGCTCTTTGGTGGGGTGGGCACGATGGATGCCTTTGCTGAAAAGGGTCTTGAGCTATTGGCCCAATTTTCAAAGAGACTCGGGCTTAAGGCACCCCTTACTGCCTGGCATGCGTCCCGGGACCGGGGTGCAGAGTTTCTTTCTACGATGGCTATGATTTCGGGGACACTGGCAAAGATTGCTAATGAAATCAGGTGCCTGGCCAGGAGCGAGACCGGCGAACTGGAAGAGCCTTTTCAGATGGGTAAAGTAGGCAGCAGCACCATGCCCCACAAGAGAAATCCTGAGATGTGCGAGCAGGTGATAGTTCTGGCAAGACTGATCAAGGCCAATGCCGGTTTGGGTTTTGAGGGCATCATTAATGAACATGAACGGGACTATCGGGCTGTGAGACTCGAATGGGTAACTATTACCGACACATCCCTTTTTATCTGTGGGCTCTTGTCCTTGATGAAGGCCATCTTAAGTGGTCTAATTGTCCATGAACATAGAATTCGCCAAAATGTTGAAAGAGCAGCGACTCTCATTTCAACTGAGGCATTGATGTTCTACTTAGGAGAAAAGATTGGGAAACAGACGGCACACAGGATTATTTATGAGACCTCCATGGAGGCCATAGAGACCAACCAGCCATTGATTGATCTACTGATGGATCATCCTGAGATATCGGGGAAATTTAGGCGAGAGGAGGTTGAGAAAACCGTAGATCCCGGAAACCATATCGGAATATCTCAAGAGTTTACGCACCGTGCAATCAACTATGTTAAAGACAGATTACTTGACACAAAAGCGTCTGAGGAAACCGAGAGGGTTTGCCCTCTGAGTGAAAAGGATGGCCATTGCAGTGTCTAGCGAAAATTTCTTAAATCATGATTTAAGGCGTTATGAAAGACAAATCATTCTTTCTGACTGGGGGATCGAAACCCAGAAGAAATTAAAACGCGCCAAGGTCTTTGTTGCCGGGGCGGGTGGCCTTGGGTGTCCTGCGGCATTGAATCTTGCCCTGGCCGGTGTGAGGGAAATCAGGATCTGCGATTTTGATACAGTTGAGTTAAGCAATCTTAACAGACAGTTTTTGCATCAAGAACAGAGCATTGGCACCAATAAAGCCCGGTCAGCTCAGGAGACGCTCTCATCTATCAACTCAGAGATTTGTGTTGAACCCATTCCTCATAAGATTACTGAGCACAATGTGGATGGCTTTGTAGGCGATGCACAAGTTATCCTCGATTGCCTGGACAATTTCTCGGGGCGCTATACGTTAAATCAATGTGCTATCAGGAAGGGTGTCCCGATGGTTCATGGGGCCATATGGGGTTTCGAAGGGCGCATTACGTTTCTCTACCCCCCGGCAACCCCTTGCCTTGCATGTATTTTCCCCAAAGCCCCACGCCGGGAGCAGTCTCCATCAGTAGGCGCTGTCTCTTGCGCCACAGGTAGCCTACAGGCACTTGAGACGATTAAGTTTCTGACCGGAATTGGCAGCCCTTTGAGTGGACGGATGTTGATCTTGGATTTTTCCACCATGCAGTTCCAGGAACTTGAGGTGCCAAGAGATCCACAATGTCCTGTTTGTGGGGAATTAAGCTCAAAGCTGAAAGCTCAAAGCTGAAGGCTCAAAGCTGAAAGCTCAAAGCTGAAAGCTCAAAGTTCAAGGCTCAAAGCTAAAAGGAACAGGAGGCGGTGTAATGAAATTTGCATATGAGAATTTGGAAGTATGGAACAAAGCAGTCGATTTCGCTGTAGACGTTATTGATGTTGTCGAGGAAATATCTACAGACCGAAAGCACTATCGTCTTCTGGAACAAATTGAAGCCAGTTCGACAAGCGTTGCTATGAATATTGCGGAAGGAAAAGGTCGCTTTTCAAGAAAGGAGTTTGTTCAATATTTGTATATATCACGAGGCTCTCTGTACGAAACAATGACACTTCTTGAGATTTTCCGCAGAAAGAAATGGATATCCGACGTCCAGTATTCTGGACTCGAATCATCCGGCAAAGAAATTGCCTCAATGATCAAAGGATTGATAAACTCAATTTCCGATCGTTGATTTTTGTTTTTTCCCTTTGAGCCTTGAGCTTT
>JAUVJO010000262.1 GCA_030592345.1 Deltaproteobacteria bacterium | reverse complement strand
TGTCGAATGATAGCATTATTCGATTGTTAAGGTAATATTGTGGCGGAAGAAACAAAAAAGAGTGATATCTATAGCGGCAACTCGATCATCTCCATCGAAAGAGTTGAAGAATATACCCAGCCGGTGATTGTCAAGAAGCCTTCCAAGCGCCACCCATCCCGGCGAATCCTGCGATCCCTGGAAAAAGAATACGAAATGACCCGCTCCCTCGATGCGGTCGAGGGTGTGCGCAAGGCCCCGGGGCAACAGTCGATCGAGGATCAGCAGGCATTGATCCTGGAATATATCGATGGGGAGACCCTGCGGGATCATATCGTGAGAAAAATACTCAGCCTGCGTGCAAAATTAGAAATTGCTGTCGATCTGACCCGCATCCTGGAAAACATACATCAACAGGAAGTGATCCATCTGGATCTCAACAGTAAGAATATTCTCATCGGCAAAGAGGATCAGGTGGTCCGTCTAATCGATCTGGGTTCTGCTTTTCGCATTATCGGCAATGCCCATCAAAAAGTCCGGCCCGACCAGATTCTGGGAAGCCTGCAGTACATCTCACCGGAACAGACCGGGAAAATCAACCGTGCGGTGGATGAACGCTCGGATCTGTATTCTCTGGGGGTGATTTTATATGAACTTGTGACCGGCCAGCTGCCGTTTGATTCAAAAAATCCGATGGAGCTTATCCATCACCATATTGCCCGGATACCGGTCTCGCCGTCTGAGGTATTGCCAGAGATCCCTGAAGTGATCAGTTCTATCATTTTAAAGCTGCTTACCAAAAATGCAGAAGACCGTTATCAATCGGCAGCCGGGGTTCGAGTCGATCTGGAAAAATGTTTACAGTGCTTAAGGCCGGACAATACCATTGAGGGATTCCCGGTAGGAGAGGCCGACTATAGCAGCCGATTAACATTTCCTCAAAAGCTCTATGGCCGTGAAAGCGAATTGAAAGAATTGATGAGTGCTTTCAAAAGAGCATGCCGGGAGACTTCATCAATCATGTTTGTCAACGGTTATTCCGGTATTGGAAAAACGGCTCTGGTTGAAGAAATACAGCGACCGGTATCTGAAAAACGCGGCTACTTTATAGAGGGTAAATTTGACCAGTACCTGAGAACCACACCTTACACAGCTATAACCCAGGCGTTTACCGCGCTTGTAACCCAGATCCTGACCGAGCCGGAAAAGAACTTTAATAAGTGGCGGGATAAAATTCAAGCAGCAGTCGGTGATCTGGGAAAGGTACTGACCGGGGTAATTCCGGCCATGGAGGAACTCATCGGCTCCCAGCCGGACGTGCCGCAATTGGGAGGCCAGGAAGCTGAAAACCGCTTCAATTATGTCTTCATTAATTTTCTTTTATCGGTTGCCATTGAAATGCATCCGCTGGTTTTATTCATTGACGACCTGCAGTGGATCGATGCGGCATCGCTCAGGTTGCTCAAGGTGATCAAGTCTGATTTCAATCAATCCGGATTGCTGGTTATCGGAGCTTACCGCGACAATGAAGTGAATGCATCCCACCCGCTCATGGAGATTATTGGTGACGGGGAAAAGAAGGGAATGCTACTTCGGATACTGAAACTCGAGAATTTGCAGCAGCAACACCTCGAAAAGCTTTTGTCGGATACACTGAGATCCCAGGAAGGCATCAAAGGGCTTGGTGAGAATATCTACAAAAAAACACAGGGCAATCCGTTTTTCACACGCAGGTTGCTCTCCTCTTTACATGAAGAAGGTCACATCCGTTATGAATTTGGAACAAACAGCTGGAAGTTGGATATTGTAACCCTAAATAAAGAGGTAATAGCAGAGAATGTGGCCGATCTCCTTGCAAAATCAATTGCACAATTGCCTGATGAAACAATAGACATCCTTAAACTGGCAGCTTGCATCGGCAACCGGTTTGACATACAGACCCTTGCGATAATCTCAGGTCTTGCGGAGCAAGAGGTCGTCAAGCTGCTTACCGTATCATTGAGTGGGCAGTATGTTTTTGAATCAGGCGATACTTTCGAATTTGTGCACGACCAGGTGCAGCAAGCCGGCTATGCTCTAGTTGCAGAGGAAGACCGGCCACAAGTGCACTTGGAAATTGGCCGTACTCTGCTCTCTCATAAAACAGAGGCTGAACAGGAGGAGGCGCTATTTGATATCGTGCACCATTTTAATGCGAGTGCCCCGTTATTGGAATCTGAATCAGAAAAAGTGACGGTCGCCGAACTCGATCTAAAAGCAGCACGTAAAGCCAAGAGTGCTACAGCCTATGCCGAAGGCTTTGCTTATGTTGTGCAGGGATTGGCACTGCTCGACACCGACAGTTGGCAACATCATTATGACTTGACCCTGGCCATGCACAATGAAGCCGCCGAATTGTCCTACCTGACGGGACATTATGATAGACTAGATGAAACCGAAGGGCGTATCCATAAGAATGCTCAGAGTATCTTGGACCGGGCGCGCGTCTACTATATCAGAACGATGATAGATACAGATCAGGGCAGATTGCTGGAATCAATAGAGACCGGAATTGGCGCCTTGGCGGAACTGGGCATAACGGTTCCTCGCGAACCAAGCCCTGAGGATATCGAGCGTGCTGAAGCCGCATTCACCGAGGCGCTGGCCACCCGGTCAGTGGAGGAACTGGCCCACCTGCCTGCAATGACTGACAGGGGCGCACTGGCGGCCATGGAGATCATGGCGGCCGTTTTGTTGAACGCCTATATCGCCAGCCCTCAGCATTTGTCCTTGTTGACCCATCGAGGCGCCAGCTTGTCGCTGCAACACGGAAATGGCCCATGGTCGCCCTTTTTCTATAGCGTTGTCGGACTTTTAAGGGCTGGGGCAGTCGACATCTCCCCTACTGGTGAAAGTGCTCAAGGCCTCGAGGAAGCCCAAAAGCTGGGCAAGGTATTGTTGAGCTTGCTCGAAAATCCTAAGTATGCGCGCTGCAAAGCAAAAGCATTGGAAGCGATGATGGGGGGCATGAATTTGCATAGGCCGTTGAGTCGGATGTTGGATCGGTCACTCGAGATCTACAAAGCCGGCCTTGATACGGGTGATTTGCTGAATGCCGCACTGGGAATCTACCACTTTGCCAATTATGGTTTGGCTTCGGGCATGAATCTCGAAGACTACCAAAAGACGGTTTTAGCTTATAGACAAAGTGTAAAAGACCTCGAACAAGAATATATGTATCGCACGATCGGCATTGGGCTGCAGACGGCGCAGAACCTGATGACGCCAGGTTCAGGGCCCGATGTTCTTGAGGGGCGGCATCTCGATGAGCGTCAATGGTTGCCCGATGCCGTGGCGACGAATGACGGTTTCACTCTATTCCTCGTGTTTCAGGCTAAACTCTGGTTGAGCTACCATTTTGATCGCGATGGCAGGCTGATGGAATACGCCGGCGAAGCCGAAAAGTATCTCGATAACGTATACGGAATGATCAACATTGTGCTCTTTCGCTTCTATGATTCATTGAGCCGGCTCAGATTATACAGTAGCCTTTCCGCAGATGAACGCGAATTGGCCCTGAAACGCGTTGAAAGCAACCAATTGCGAATGCGCATCTGGGCCCAGAATGGTCCGATGAACTTCCAGCACAAATTCGACCTGGTGGCGGCTGAGAAAGCCCGGGTGTCGGGCAATATCGGGCCGGCCATAGAGAACTATGAGCGGGCCATCGAGGGTGCCAGGGACAACGAGTTTATCCACGAAGAGGCCCTGGCCAATGAGCTATACGCCCGCTTCTGGCAGAAACGCGGCAACGACAAGATCGCCGAAATGTACATGCGCGAAGCTCGCGTCCTTTACCATCAGTGGGGGGCAAATGCCAAGGTCAGCCACCTTGAAAACCGCTACCCGCAATGGTTCAAAGCCCGAACCATCCCAAGAGAGCAACCAGATACCCCCGACAGCGCTGCCACGGTGCAAACCTCCTTGTCCCAATCCATCACCCCAATCCAGATGGATTTGGACAGTATCATAAGTGCCTCCCAGACGCTTTCCTCCGAAACCAATCTTGAACAGCTTCTTATTAAAATGATGGAACTGGTGATGGCCAACTCGGGTGCGGAAAAAGCGGTGTTATTACTAAAACAAGGGGTAGAATGGTTCGTGCAGGCCCGGGGTGATAGTACGAGCGATAAATATGATATTCTACTCAACCAGTCTTTCGATCCGGCTGATAGTGAGACCGATCTCATCCCTGAGCCTGTCTTCAATTATTGTCAAAGGTCAAGAGAGGTGCTGGTTGTAGGGGATACAGAGCTGGATCCTCGTTTTGCCGAGGACAGGATGATCCAAACACACAACATCAAATCGATAGCATGCATCCCCGTGTTGAACCGGGGGGAACTCAAGGCCATGCTCTATCTTGAAAACCGGCAAATGTCGGATGTCTTCACCATGGAGCGAGTGGAAATCCTCAAACACCTTTCTTCTCAGTTCGGCGTCTCTGCGGAAAATGCACTGCTTTACGACAACCTCACCCAGGCCGAGGCGAAATATCGAACGGTGGCAGATTTTACCTATGATTGGGAGTATTGGGCGAGCATGGATGGCACATTAAATTACGTTTCGCCTTCCTGTGAGCGGGTTAGTGGTTACAGCGTACAGGATTTCATGGATAATCCGTCTCTCTTCAGAGAGATTATCGTACCGGAGGATCGCGAGATATGGGACAGACATTATCATGATTCTCGTCAGGAGCTAAAACCGCAAGAGATTCAATTTCGCATTAAAAGACGCGATGGCGAGATCCATTGGATTGAGCACCTATGTCAGGCGGTGATTGACGATCAAGGCCGTCTGCAGGGTTTTCGCGCCAGCAACCGCGACATCACCGAAAGAAAGCAGGCTGAAATGGAGCTCCGCCGCGCTTATGAGGAGATCAAGCAGTTGAAAGACCAGTTGGAGGCCGAAAGTGCCTACCTGCAGGAAGAAATTAAACTGGAACACAACT
>JAUVJO010000322.1 GCA_030592345.1 Deltaproteobacteria bacterium | reverse complement strand
CAGGGCGCGCAATCATTCGAAGTTTCATTCTGCCGTACGTCTGGCGGACTAGCCTACGAGGAAGGTCAACAAAAGAAAGATAACCCTGAACGGTGAACTCTGAACCCGTGAACGGTTACAAGAACCGTGGGCTTCAAGATAAAGATACTTAAAAGGCTTACGCCTGAAACTCGCTTATAAGTGAGCTTGGCCCGGATAAACCGGACATGCTAAAAGCTCAAGGCTCAAAGCTCAAAGCAACACAACTAGACCTCATACTCTTAGCTTTTTTCCCTTTCAGCTTTCAGCTTTGAGCTTTCAGTTTTTTGTCCACCTGTCGGCTCAGGTTATTGAGAAGATACAGCTTTTGGAGTTAATCCCTTGAAATGACGGGGCATGTATATTTGTTGAAAAAGGGCTGGTACGGATGGAAATGGAAGCAGGAGAAGGGGCAATAAAATACAACGTAACAGTCGCCCATGAGATTCCCGGAAGAATTCGAATCAGAAGCCCTTTTCTGGATGATCCTTTCATTGATACAGGGTTTCTTGAGGCCTACCTGGAGGCCATCTCCGACGTCGAAGGGGTCAGGCTAAACAAGAAGGCCGCAACCATCGTGATTCATTTCGATGGCCAGCCGGAGACCCGTCTGAAGATCCTGGCGGCATTCGAAAGTCCCCCGCCGGAAATTTTCTCCGCGGAACGTGACACATCGTCTCCACCTGAGTTAACCGACGTCATGCGGGCAGGGGCCGTCCTTGTCTTGACTTCTTTTGTCCCGAAGCCACTCAAGGCCCTCTTCTCCTGGCTCATAGCAGTGCCTGTTTTATCAAAGGGTGTGGAGACGATTTTTACCAGAGGGATAAAGGTTGAGGTCCTGGATGCCGCGGCCATCGGTTTTACCTTGCTGCGAAGGGACTATTTCGCAGCGAATTCCATCAATTTGCTATTGACGTTCGGGGAGTATCTTGGAGAACTCACCGAATATAGATCGAATCGATTACTCAGGAGTCTCTACAAGCATGATGTTGAATGGGTATGGGTTGAGATCGATGGCGTTGAGACACGTATCCGGGCCCAAGATGTGAGAATCGGTGATCTGGTAGTTTGCGGTCATGGAGAACTGATTCCGGTCGATGGTGTCGTAGTGGACGGGGATGCTTCTGTGAATCAAGCATCGATCACCGGCGAACCACTTCCGGTCGATGTCAGACCGGGGAGCCGGGTAGTTTCTGGGACCGTGATCGAAGAGGGGCGTCTTAAGATCAAGGCAGAGCGCGTTGGCGCTCAAGCAACAACAGCCAAGATTAGCCGGTTCATCGAAAGGTCGTTGCAGGACAAATCTTCCATTCAAACGGAATCTGCTGCCATGGCGGATCGTCTGGTCCCGATCACTTTCGGTCTGGGCTCGGGAATCCTGGCTCTGACCAGAGATTTCGAAAGGGCCTCATCTGTGCTCACCGTGGATTATTCGTGCGCACTGAAACTGGTAAGCCCTGTTGCCATAAAGACAGGTATGAGCTCGGCGGCTCATGGAGGGGTCATCATCAAGGGGGCGCAGGCCCTCGAATCCGTGGCCAAGGTGGATACCTTCATTTTTGACAAGACAGGCACCTTGACAAAAGGGGCCCCTGAAGTCACAGACCTTGTTCCTTTTAACGCCAGCACACAAGAAGAGGTCCTGGCCCTGGCTGCTGCTGCTGAGGCACACTATAAACACCCCGTTGCAAAGGCCGTCCTCAGAGAAGCGGCCAGTCGAGGAGTGGTTCTTCCCGAAGTCGGAGAATGTGATTTCATCGTGGCCCATGGAGTATCGGCCTTTGTGAACTCTTATCAGGTCTTGGTGGGCAACCACCATTTCATCGCTGAAGATGAGGAGGTGGATTGCTCCATGGCGGAATCTACAGCCCGAAAATTCAGATCCCAGGGCAAAAGCTTGCTTTATGTCGCCAAAGAATCCAAGCTCATCGGGTTGATAGGGCTGCGAGACATCATGAGACCGGAAGCTGCCATGGCCCTGCGACAACTGAAATCAACAGGCGTAAAACGTATCGTCGTACTTACGGGTGATCACAAGGCAAGCGCACAGGCCATGGCAAAAGGACTCGGCATTGACGAGATCTACTGGGAATTGCTCCCGGAAGACAAGGCAGAGGTCGTGAAAAAGCTCCGTGACGAGGGTAGCTTTTTGGCCTTCGTGGGTGACGGGGTCAATGATGCGCCTGCCCTCATCACGGCGGATGTGGGGGTTTCCATGCCCGGTGGCGCGGATCTGGCCAAGGAATCAGCACAGGTGGTACTGCTCAACGAAGATCTTAGATCCCTGGCTTTTGCACGGGAGGTCTCACAAAAAGTAATGTCCGTGGTCAAGAACAACTTTTATATGACGGTGGGTATTAATTCCTTTATACTCCTTCTGGCAGTGACCGGACGGATATCTCCGGTGGTATCTGCAATAATGCACAACGGCTCTACCATCGGGATGTTGGGTTATGCTATCCACGCGTCGTCTGTAAAGCCGACAACGGAATCACAGGCAGATGATGGAAGAAAGAAAGTGAGCTAAAGTGGCTAAAGTGTCTAAAGTGCCCTAAAGTTAAGGACTTGAAAAAACTGTTTTATTACTCGTTTTGTCTTTCAATTTTAGGCACTTTAGCTCACTTTAGTTCACTTTAGGCACTTGATGTACTCCAATACTCCACAAATGTGGCGCAAGTGATTTCAATTTGTACTCAGCGATCTCTGCGTTCTCAGCAGTAAATGGAATGGGCTGAACTGTAACAACAAAACAAATCTTAACGGAAGAGAAAAAATGATTACCCTTGAGGAGGCTCCTGCAGGCGCTTTATTGCGTTTGGTCAAAGTGATTGACAGGAAACTGGCGGACAGCCTGTTGAGGATGGGATTGTGGCAGGGCTCGACGTTGGTGAAAGTCGACACAGAGGAAATCGTACGCGAATCCGTTAGAGTAAAAGGCGCCGGAGGCACTAAAGGAGGCGTGGTCCTGGGCGGGGGGATGAGCGCCAAGATCATGGTCCAAAAAGCGGACGGGACCAAAGCCTCTGTAGCCCAACTGGAGCGTAATGACGAGGGTCAAATCGTGGCATTAACAGGAGGCCCGGGACTGCGAGACACTTTGGAGACACTGGGGCTTAAGATCGGAGATCCGGTTAAATTGCTGCGCAAGCTGCCCCCCATGATATACTTGCTTGTGGTGGACAGAAAAGCCCGTGTGCGCATACAAGAGGGGGTTGCCGCCAAAATCTGGGGGGTTATGGATGGCCTGACCCTGCAATTCACATCAGCCAGGGTTGACAAGGAATTCAAGGTCCTGAAAATGCTCGGTGGGTCAAGGGTAAAGAAGTATCTCTCGAGTATGGGGATCGACCCTGGGGTCACCCTGATTTTGCAAGGTATAGAGCAAGGCAAAAGGATCTCTTACGGACCCAAGAAACACTGTGCCATAGACACGCAGGAAGGGCTTCGTGTCTATTTCGGCTCCACGGAAGCGAGTTTGATCCTCGTCGATACCGTGGAGTGAATAGCATTGAATGCAAAGTGGTGTAAATGGCAATGAGGAAACCAATCAAGTTGTATTTCTCAATGCCGAAAGCCCAGATTGTTGGAATTTTTTCGCATTTTGTTCTTGACAGGATCATCACTCGCTGTTATTTTGGTGTTTATTGTAGTTGAAATACAATAAATTACTGGATGATCCCAGTGGACCTCTGTCACAATTCTCGCTGAAAATCTCGGCAAGATTGCGATGTTTATTCTGAGCGTAGCCAGGAATATCCTTTGTGTCATGGTCGGCCCATGTTTCGGGCTTTTTCAACCGCCAGCTCAGAGTTTGCTTCAGCACTGTCTCGCAAGCACTGTCCACCCTCGCAATAACCTTAAGGAAATCCTCTTGCCTTTGTGAGTGAAAAGAAGCAATCTGCCGGCTGTCGAACTTTATCTTAAAGCCTATAGGACGTCTTCTAGCTTTGTGGGAAT
>JAUVJO010000115.1 GCA_030592345.1 Deltaproteobacteria bacterium | reverse complement strand
TGATTTTTTTGGAGCCGGCGATGGGATTTGAACCCGCGACCTACTGATTACGAATCAGTTGCTCTACCCCTGAGCTACGCCGGCCAGATTAATATCACTGGTCGGGGCGAGAGGATTTGAACCTCCGACTTCCTGCTCCCAAAGCAGGCGCGCTACCAGGTTGCGCCACGCCCCGTTGTATGCTCACTTCTTGTATCATGTATTTTTGAGGGATGCAAGGAGTGCTTTGTCTCAAGAACTCCTCTATACCTTGACCTATGGCCTCTGCAATAGCCGATATGATTCTTGAGTCTCCAAGATCTTTTTCCTCAACGGGATGGCTGACATAACCGACTTCAACCAAAATGGCGGGCATGTCAGCTCCCTTTAGAATCAGGCATGGCGCATTGTGAATGCCTCTATCTAAAGGATTGAGTCTCGCAAGGAGTTGGCTGTGCACAAGATCTGCTAGTAGTTTGCTTTTGGTTGCGTGCATGGACTGAATAGAGCCCCAGGGAGGGAGTCTTTCCCCGCTTTTTACGTCATAGCCCTCATGATCGGTGGTCAATTCTTGGCTGGTCGTGTTGCCATACCAATAGATTGTCATGCCTTGGGCCTTGTGATCACTCCCCCCCCCAACATGGAGGCTGACCAGAATATCCGCGCGGAAATGATTGGCAACAGCCGTTCGTTTTTCAATGTCAACCCAGTAGTCCCCGTTACGGGTCAAATGCACGGAGTAGGCCCCGGCGAGTTTTTTCCGAATTTCTTTGGCTAAGATTAGAGTTGCACGCTTTTCGGTCAGACCAGAGGGTCCGACAGCCCCGGAGTCATGGCCGCCGTGCCCAGGGTCTAAGACAATGACTCCGTCGGCACGCACATCTATTGGCAAAGACACGTCCTGAGCCAGCGCCTTGGCTGTGACAGAGGCAGATACCAACACTATGAGAAAAATCAGATCGGATTTTCTCCCAAACATCTTTTTCCGGTAGGACAGTTCAGGCTTTTGGTGAATCCTGAACCCGTGAATGATTACATTAAACTTAAATCTTCTTGACAGAATGCGAATTTGAGATTATTTTCCAGAATTTAGGAGGGTGTTTCGCAAACGCCTAACTAGTGCTTGACCGAAAACTCCGTTTTTTCGATCAAAAATTCGAAACCCGAAGCACGAAATACGAAACAATGACCAAAATACGAATCTCCCAATGATAAAAACATCGCATTTCCAACGTGTTAGTTTAGGTCATTGTAACTTCTCAAAAAGTCCGGGTAATCTCCTGACAGTGGCTAATATGTTGCCACGTAGGGCAAGGAGAACCGCTGAACGTAGGCATCCAGCCATTGCATATGATACCTAACTAGCCAGCTACTTAAGGCATTGGAGGCCGAAGTTCAGCGGTTCTCCTTGCCCGGAGGCTTGTTGCCATATCCTCAAGCGTACCCGGACTTTTTGAGAAGTTACAGGTCATTTTGTCATTTGGTATTCGAATTTGTTTCGGATTTCGATATTCGTATTTGGCCTGAACATGACTTTTCGTTCAGGCGCTATAGGTTTTCAGATAATTAATTTCACAAGGCCAGAGGGAAAAATCCGAGTAAGGCGTACGTGGGGGTACGTTGTCAAGGATTTTGACCGATAACGCCGTGAAATTATTTATCTGAAAATCTATAACTATAGATAGACGTCTTCTAGCAAGAAGTTATCCGAATAGTACGTCCTCTGCAAAAAATCAATCTTCTTCGGGCGAGAGTGGCGAAATTGGCAAACGCACTGGACTTAGGATCCAGCTCCCGTTCGGGATTGCGGGTTCAAATCCCGCCTCTCGCACCAGGCGGATGGACCGAGAAAGGCATTTCATGAATGTAGATGTTGAAGACATAAGCACAGTGAAGAAAATCCTGCATGTGAAGATTCCAGAAGAAGATGTTACCCGGGAGCTGGACAATGCCTATGGGGCTCTCAAAAACAAAGCAAAAATTAAGGGATTTCGGCCAGGGAAGGTGCCTCGTCCCCTGTTGGAGAGGCGATTCAAAGCCGAAATGAATGAAGAAGTGTCGGGCAAGCTGATTGAGGGTTCCTATGGGGAGGCCCTGCGTGAGGCTGGCCTGATGCCCCTTGGGCAGCCATCTATCGACCGACCAGACATTGAGAAGAGCCAGCCGTATCACTACTCAATAACTGTCGAAGTTTGTCCTCCTATTGAGAATTTAAATATAAAGGGGCTAAAGCTACAGGAGAAGGTGCACACCGTAACTGATGAAGAGGTTGAAACCCAACTCAAAATGCTCCAGAGACGCGGTGCCAGTCTCAAAACTGTAGATGAGTCCAGGCCGGTGAAAAACGGGGATGTTGTCATCATAG
The DNA here is from genome assembly GCA_030592345.1 of Deltaproteobacteria bacterium. GTDB lineage: Bacteria > Desulfobacterota > Desulfobacteria > Desulfobacterales. The sequence continues at coordinate 6,460 of JAUVJO010000115.1, read as the reverse complement.
ATTATGAAGGGTTTAAGGATGGCGAATCTTTCGAGCCTGCCGGTAAGACCGAAAACTTTCAGGTAGAGGTCGGATCAGGGCGGATATTGAAGGATTTTGATCAGCAACTCGTTGGAATGGAGACGGACAGCACGAAAGAATTCCAGGTGGTCTTCCCGGAGGACTATTATAATAAGGGCTTGGCTGGTCTTGAAGTGAGCTTTAAGGTTATCTTAAAGGCGATAAAAGAGGAGATCTTGCCAGAGATCGATGACGAATTTGCTAAATATCTAGGAGAGTACCAGACGCTAGACGAACTCAAAGATGCGATCAGGAAGGATTTGGAGCGAAGGTACAAGGCCGAATCCGAGCGGCAACTGCGTGAGGACATTATTGATATGCTCATCGAGCAGTCTGATTTAGAGCCGCCCGAGGTCCTTGTGAAGGAGGAGCTGTCTGCTTTGGTTACAAATGCGCACAACGCCATGACTGAAAGAGGCATGTCGTTGGAGGAATCAGGCCAGACAGAAGAGGAGCTTTCCAGGACGTATTACCCGATTGCTGAAAAGAAGGTTCGTGAGTACTTGTTTCTCCAAAAGGTTGTCGAGCAGGAAGAAATCACCTTGACAGATGAGCTCCTTAAACAGTCTTATAAGGACCTGGCAGAGTCAATAAATCAACCTGTTAGCGCCCTTAAGGAATTTCATGACAAAGACAAGGATGCCTATGAGATGTTCAGGCAAAAAAACATCGAAAGACTGGCCATAGAACGTATTAAGGAAAATGGCAATATTGAGGTAGTCGAGGTCTAGGGCGTAACCGGTTATCCGGTTGAGCCGGTTGTCCGGTTAGTTGTTTGTGTACACAACGGGCTAACGCGCTAACAGGCTCAACCGGCTAACGGGCTAACCAATATACCAACCGGGTCGAAGCCCCAACGTTGATGAGGAGATCGTAATGCCGCTTATTCCAATGGTTATTGAGCAAAGTAGTCGGGGGGAACGAGCCTATGATATTTACTCCAGGCTCCTTAAAGACAGGATCATTTTTCTCGGAACTCCAGTGACAGACGAACTTGCTAATCTTTTGATTGCCCAGTTCCTCTTTTTGGAATCAGAAGACCCGGACAAGGACATTAATTTCTATATCAATTCACCTGGTGGCATGGTAACTGCTGGTATGGCCGTCTATGATACTATGCGCTACATTAAGCCTGACATATGCACGCTGTGCATGGGTCAGGCAGCCAGTATGGGCGCCGTGCTGTTGGCAGCCGGAGCAGAGGGGAAACGTTATGCGCTTCCCAATACCAGGGTTCTTATCCATCAGCCCATGGGGTCATTTCAGGGGCAGGCATCAGACGTGGCCATACAGGCCAAGGAGATCCTGCGGATGCGGGAATCATTGAACGAAATCCTTGCTTTTCACACCCACCAGGACATTGAAAAGATCCGAAGCGATTCGGATCGGGATTTCTTTATGAGCGGACAAGAGGCCAAGGAGTACGGCATCGTTGATCATGTGATCAGCCAGCGGATCACTGAAGTTGCCAAAACAGAAAAGTAGGCTTTCACAGGTTCAAAGTTTCGGTGAACCCGCGAATGGTTACAAAGAAAAATAATTCGTTTGCCTGGATCGGGTTGGCTGGTCGAGGTCTCACTTTCCTGTTGGAGTATAGGAAAATTCAGTTTTAGAGTTGCTTTTCTTTGAAGCGTTCATATAATTACAGGACGATATATAGTTTTTCAGATAAATAATTTCAAAAAATAAATCCGAAATCCGAATATCGAAATCCGTACTGTTCTCAAGGCGTATGCCGCAAACAAATCCGAAATTCAAATGTCTGAATGTTCAAAACTCTATTTATGCTGTATGCCATTATTGAGCTTTTAGTGTTTGTTTTGAGTTTTGTATTTTGATTATTTGATATTGTTTGCGGCTGACGCCTTGAGAACATCACGAATTTATTGTTTCGAATTTGCGCCTGACGGCTTGAAAACAGCACGAATTTTCCCTATTGTTTCTGTGAAACTTAATTTCTGAAAATCTATAGAAATATGTGTGGAGGAGCACATGGCCAAACGAAGAGGTGTAGATGGAGACGGTCTGAGATGTTCATTTTGCGGTAAGAGCCAGGATGAGGTCAAAAAACTGATTGCTGGGCCAGCCGTCTATATTTGTGACGAGTGTATTGAACTGTGTAATGAGATAATCGAAGAAGAATACGAAAAAGAAGCAGAAGATAGCACAAATGGAGAATTTCCGACACCTGCTTCAATCAAGGAGAGCTTAGACGAATATGTGATTGAACAGGAACAGGCAAAAAAGACTCTCTCTGTGGCTGTCTACAACCACTATAAGCGCCTTGAGACTCCTGTCAACACGGGCGATGTAGAGTTGCAGAAGAGCAATGTTCTTCTCATTGGCCCGACAGGTTGCGGGAAGACGCTACTGGCCCACACATTGGCTAAGTTTTTGGATGTCCCCTTCACAATTGCGGATGCAACATCTTTGACAGAAGCGGGATATGTCGGGGAGGATGTTGAAAACATTATCTTGTCACTTTTACAAAATGCTGACTATGATTTGGAAAAGACATCTAGAGGGATTGTCTACATTGATGAAATCGACAAGATTGCCCGCAAGGGGGACAACCCTTCCATTACCAGGGATGTTTCCGGCGAAGGGGTGCAGCAGGCGCTTTTAAAAATCGTAGAGGGCACCACTGCCAGCGTACCTCCAAAGGGAGGGCGCAAGCACCCGCAGCAGGATTTTGTGAAGGTCGACACATCAAACATCCTTTTCATATGCGGAGGCACCTTTAACGGTCTTGATGAAATTATACAGAGGAGGTTGGGAGGCAATGTGATGGGGTTTGGTGCCGATATCCGGAGCAGAACTGAACGTAACATCGGAGAGATACTAAAGCTTGTTCAGCCCGAAGATCTACTAAGATTCGGCTTGATCCCAGAGTTTGTTGGCCGGCTGCCCGTGATAGCCACGCTGGGGGAATTAGACGAAGCCACCCTCGTCAAGATACTGACAGAACCTAAGAATGCCCTGGTAAAACAGTTCCAGCACCTCCTTGGGTTCGAGAACGTGACACTTCGCTTCACCGACAGCGGCTTACAGGCTATGGCCAGAAAATCCCTGGATCGCAAAAGCGGGGCTCGAGGGTTGAGGGCCATAATGGAAACGGTCATGCTTGACATCATGTATGATATTCCCTCCATTAGTGGGGTAAAGGAATGTGTAATCAATGAGGGTGTCATCCTTGACAACGAAGAGCCGATCCTGCTTTTCGAGCAGGCGCAAGAGCAGGCTCTTTTGCAGTAGAAATTTTTATATTTAAAGATATTGTGGATCGTAGAGATGTTCAATATATTGAAGAGGAAAAAGACGATGAATGATATTGGACAAAAACTTACATTGCCATTCCTTCCACTCAGGGATGTTGTTATCTTCCCTCATATGGTTGTGCCCCTCTTTGTAGGACGCGGCCAATCAGTCAACGCCTTGTCGAGTGCTATGAACCTGGATAAGAATATTTTTTTGGCCACTCAGAAGAATGCTACCGTGGATAATCCAGGGGAAAAGGATATGTATACCGTTGGAACAATTGGGACAATCCTACAACTGCTTCGCCTGCCTGACGGAACCGTTAAGGCTCTGGTTGAAGGGAAACAGCGGGCTCGCATGACCCGCTTTTCCTCCAGTGAGAGATATTTTGTGGCCGAAATTGAGCCGATCACAGAGCCCGAAGTTCCGTGGGTGGAAAGGGAGGCCATGACCCGAACGGTGGCGCAGGCATTTGAAGAGTACTCCAAGGTTAATAAAAATATTTCAAGGGATGTAATTAGCAATATATCGGCCATTAAAGACATGTCTCAACTGGCTGATACAGTATCAGCCCATTTCAATTTCAAACTGCAAGACAAGCAGGATCTGTTAGAGACCATATCTCCGGTCGAACGTATGAGCCTGCTTTTTCGTCTGATGCAGGCCGAAATTGAGATTTACAAGACAGAGGTGCGGATCAAGGGCAGGGTCAAGAAGCAGATGGAAAAGACCCAGCGGGATTACTACTTGAACGAACAGATGCGAGCCATCCAAAAAGAGATGGGGACCAAGGATGATCACAAGAGCGACCTTGAAGAATTGGAGAAGCGTATTAAACGCAAACGGATGTCCAAGGAAGCGGCTTCCATGGTCCGCCAGGAACTCAAAAAGCTCAAACTGATGGCCCCCATGTCGGCAGAAGGGACTGTTGTTCGAAATTACATCGATTGGATCATCAGCCTGCCGTGGTTTCACCATAGCAAGCTTCAACTGGATATCGATAGAGCAGAAACTATCCTGGAAGACGACCACTACGGTCTGGAAAAACCGAAAGAGCGGATCTTGGAATACCTGGCCGTTCAAAAACTCGTCAAAAAGATACGGGGACCTATCCTCTGTTTTGTAGGCCCCCCCGGTGTTGGAAAGACGTCTTTGGCCAAGTCTGTGGCACGAGCTACGGGGCGGGAGTTCATCCGCCTGTCTTTGGGTGGGGTCAGAGATGAAGCCGAAATCCGTGGGCATCGCCGAACTTATATCGGGGCAATGCCCGGCAAGATCATTCAATCCCTTAAGAAAGCTAAAGTCCAGAATCCTGTTTTCTGTCTGGATGAAGTGGATAAGATGAGTATGGACTTTCGAGGTGACCCTTCAGCGGCCTTGCTGGAAGTGCTGGACCCCGAACAAAATTATTCGTTTAACGACCACTATCTTGATGTTGACTATGACCTTTCGGAGATTCTTTTCATCACCACGGCGAACAACCTGCACGCTATTCCGTCTCCTCTTCAAGATAGGATGGAGATCATAGAGCTGCCCGGCTACACCGAGTATGATAAATTGCACATTGCTTTGGGCTTTTTGGTTCCCAAGCAGACCGAAACGAACGGGTTGTCTGATGAGAGGATCGAGTTTACCGACAATGCCCTTCAAATGATAATACGTAGGTATACGCGTGAGGCAGGTGTTCGGAATTTGGAGCGCGAAATCGCTTCAATTTGCAGGAAGGTGGCCCGCGAGATCACGAAAAAAGATGGTAAAGAATCAGTTAAGGTCACAAGCCAGTCCGTACAGAAATACCTTGGGGTGCCTAAGTTCAGGTACGGGCAAATTGAAGAAAAAGACGAGATTGGTCTGGCTACTGGTATGGCCTGGACTCAAGTTGGGGGCGAACTCCTTTCTATTGAGACAATCATCATGCCTGGGAAGCAGAAACTCACAGTTACAGGCAAACTCGGGGAGGTCATGCAGGAGTCTGCCCAGGCTGCCTTGAGTTATGTCCGCTCCAGGGCAGAGAGGCTGGGTCTGAAGAGCGATTTTTACAAGAATATTGATATCCACATACATGTCCCTGAAGGGGCTACGCCAAAAGATGGACCGTCCGCCGGCATAACCATGGCAACAGCGATTGTGTCAGCTTTGATCAAGAAGCCGGTGCACCGGGGCCTGGCCATGACCGGGGAGATTACCTTGCGCGGCAGGATTCTGCCTATTGGAGGGTTAAAAGAAAAGCTCCTGGCAGCACACCGGGGGGGGATGACCCAGATTGTTATTCCAGAGGAAAACAAGAAGGATTTGAAAGACATTCCCTCAAAGATTCTAAGCCAGTTCGAAGTTATCACCGCAGACCACATGGACGATGTCCTGACCTGCGCCATTATTGTTGAGCCAGGTGAGTCGCTCTTTAAGGAACAGGAACAGATGGTGCCGCCAGAGTTGATTCCCAAGCAGGAAGAAGCAGTCAGTCCCTTGCGAATAAACTGATGTTGTCACACATTTTGCTTGACACGGGTGTGGTTGTTCGTTATTCGAGTATCGTTAATATAGACTTTCACATATTAAATTACACAAGGCCAGAGGGAGGAGGCTGTATTGTAATACGCCGACGACCGATAACGCGGTGAAATTTAATATGTGAAAGTCTATAGGAGCTTGTCCTGTTACCGAGAGGCCCTGCGCTTCCCGCTAACGGTTCACGAGTAACAACAGTAACCGTGCACGGGGTTCATGTGTTGGGAGTAAGACCTTAGCCCCTTGGCTGTCTGGCGTCTATCTGTTGTGCGACTCGTTTGCGTCTTGTTCCTTGAAAACAGTACGTCTGTCGTCGGTTGAGTTGTTTTTGGAGCCGCACAACGCACAACGATAACCGTAACGCAACCGCAACCATTCATCTGAGCCCCGTGAACGGTTACTAACAATGATGACAGGTCTGTGGGCGGGTAGCTCAGTTGGGAGAGCATCGGCCTTACAAGCCGGGGGTCACAGGTTCAAGCCCTGTTCCGCCTACCACGTTTTGAGAAAAGACATCAGTTCATGGGATTACAACGCCCGTTTTACAGCAATCCGCAGAACTGTAAGCGTTTACAGGGTGTTGCAGATGCGAGGCGTATGGGTGCGCAGACGTACTCCCTGTACTTCAAGTGCC
>JAUVJO010000080.1 GCA_030592345.1 Deltaproteobacteria bacterium | reverse complement strand
GTATGCGGCATCCTCTTAAACAGCGACTTGGTTGTTATGTAGCAGACAGCCTACGAAAATGTAGTGACTGGAGACAATAAAAACAAATATGTATCAAACGGCTTGGTTTCCAGTAAAAGCAGACTACTTGGCCTGATTGATTTTTGGCTGTAATACCATCCGGTTATAACAGAATTTTCGACGCACACCAGTTTTGGCACGCCTATTGATATCTATTCCCACACAACCAAGAAAACAAGAGAAAGGGGGTTAGAAATGAAAAAAGTTGAAACCATTATTAAGCCGTTCAAACTGGAAGATCTAAAAGAAGGCCTCTCATCCCTTGGCATCAAGGGCATGACAGTAAGTGAGGTCAAGGGCTTTGGGCGGCAGAAAGGGCATTCGGAGATCTACCGCGGCGCCGAATACACGGTTGATTTTGTTCCCAAGGTAAAAGTCGAGATTGTCGTGCAAGCCGACATGGTTGAAAAAGTCATCGACGTAATTTTGAGTCACGCCAAAACTGGCAACATTGGTGACGGTAAGATCTTTGTGTTCCCCGTTGAAGAAGCAGTTCGCATTCGCACAGGCGAGAAAGGCAAAGATGCGATCTAAGCATTTGTCATTGCTCATTTATCATTTATCATCGGTTACTGATTACTGATTATTGGAGGGATAGATTATGAAGATTCTGTTTATGATTTTAACAATGTTAGGCATTCCGGTCATGATCTGGGCAGGGGAAGATGCCCCGACTGTTGCCAGTAATGCAGAAGCCATTGCGGAAGTCCAGACCCATGCCGATTATGTGTGGACCATGGTTGCTGCAGCCCTGGTTTTTTTTATGCAGCCCGGATTTGCCCTGGTCGAGTGCGGTTTTACCCGCGCAAAAAATGCAGTAAATATTATCATGAAAAACCTGCTCGACTTTTCCATGGGTTCCATTTTTTATTGGGCAATCGGCTTTGGCCTGATGTTCGGGGTGACCCAGACCGGCTGGTTTGGTACTTCCTGTTTTTTCTTAAGTGATTTTTCTCCTGGTAAAGATCCATGGGTTCTTGCCTTCTGGATGTTCCAGGTAGTCTTTGCGGCAACAGCCGCCACCATTGTATCCGGTGCCATGGCAGAACGGACAAAGTTCAGCGGCTATTTGATATATAGCGCAGCCATTTGCGGTTTTATCTATCCCATCTTTGGAAGTTGGGCCTGGGGCAGCCTTTACCATGGCAATGGCTGGCTGGAAAACCTCGGTTTTATCGATTTTGCCGGCTCCACAGTCGTACATTCTATCGGAGGATGGACCAGTTTGGCAGGGGCAATTGTATTGGGCCCGAGGATTGGCAAATACTCAAAGGAGGGGAAGGTGCAACCGATCCCGGGCCACAATATCCCATTGGCGGCCTTAGGGGTCTTTATCCTGTGGTTCGGTTGGTTCGGGTTCAACCCTGGTTCCACTACAGCAGCCAACAAAGACATTGCCATGATCTTTGTCAATACCAACCTGGCGGCGGCCGCAGGCGCTATCCTTGCGATGATCACGGCGTGGATCAAGTTCAAGAAACCTGATGTGGGCATGAGTTTGAATGGCGCTCTGGCAGGCCTTGTGGCAATCACCAGTCCGTGTGCCACGGTCACGCCATTTAGCTCCGTGATTATCGGCGCAGTCGCTGGCGTCATCGTGGTGATGTCAGTACTCTTTTTTGACCGGATCAAGGTGGATGACCCCGTGGGTGCCATCTCCGTACACGGTGTGAACGGCGCATGGGGAACCCTTGCAGCCGGCATTTTCAACATCGGAGGCACCTCAGCGAAAATAATTGGCGTCCAGCTTCTAGGGATCTGCGCAGCCTTTATCTGGGCGTTTGGTGTCTCTTTCATCATGTTCAAGCTGATTGACAAAACCATTGGCCTCAGGGTTTCTCCCGAGGAAGAAACAGAAGGTCTTGACTTTGGTGAACACGGAGCCAACGCGTATCCGAACTTTCAGATTATAAGCCATTAACCTATCAACAAAGTACCGGTTCACGGTTTGTTTCGTTCTGGTATGGCATTTGTCATCCTCGACAGGAAAACGGAACTCCAGCACGCCGTGAACCGTTACAAAAAAAACAGAGGAGGAAATGTAATGAGAAAGAATCTGAAACACATGAAGCATTTTCTGGCGATTAGCGTAGCTTTGGTTTTGACAGTTGCTGTCGTTCTCCCGGCCCTGGCCGAAGAAGATCCATCAACCGATATGTCTGTTGCGGCTTTGAGTCAATACATCTGGCGAGGACAGGAATTGAGCCGGGACAGTGTTGTGATCCAGCCTTCCATGACAGTCAGCTACATGGGCTTTTCTGGCAATCTCTGGGGCAACCTGGATACCGATCCGTACACAAACGATGGAGAGGAGTCGGCCAACTGGACCGAGACCGATCTCACGGTCTCTTATGGGAAGGGCTTTGGCGTGTTGAGCGTAGAAGGAGGCTATATCTACTACGGGCTGGACGGTTGTGATGACACCCAGGAGATCTACTTGAGCTTGGGTCTTGATACGCTTCTTGCGCCCGCGTTGACCGTTTACAGGGATATCGACAGCTACCCGAGCTGGTATTTCCTGTTGGGCATCTCTCATGCCTTCGAGATTGCGGAGACTGTTTCCCTGGAGCTTTCGGGATCAGTGAGTTATTTGCTGAGCGAGAACGCCGAAGACTACCCGGAGATTGATAACGGGTCGCCTACGGGCGCTAAATTTGAGAACTTCCACGATGGTGTAATCTCGGCAAACCTGCCCATAGCCGTGGCGGAATACATTACCATAACGCCGTCGCTGTCGTACACTTTTCCGCTTTCAAGCGATGCGAGCGACGAAATGGAATGGCGCAGCAAGACGGGTGACGATGACAACTTTGTTTATGGCGGGATAACTGTGAGCATGGCTTTTTAGCAATATCCGAGCGTACCCCTCCTGCTACTTCCTCTCCATCCGAACCCTCCCCCTTTCAAGGAGGGAGAGGGTCCTCCAAGGAAAAGGGCAGGCAGGATCAAGCAAGGGCCCCTGACCGCTATAGACTTGCACATATTAAATTTCACAAGGCCAGAGGGAGGAGGCTGTATTGTAATACGCCGACGACCGATAACGCAGTGAAATTTAATATGTGAAAGTCTATAACATGTGGAGATTGTCTTACCAACATGACAAAGCAATTCCTCGTCTTTCAGCACATGCCATGGGAAGGGCCCGGGCAGCATCTGATCCGTTCAGCAAAAGAACGGAAGATGCGACTGGAAATCGTAGAGGTCTGGCATGAGCCGATTCCTGATATCCGGTCCTACGACGGTCTCATTGTATTGGGTGGCAGCCCAAACGTGGACCAGGAAAACGAATATCCGTATCTCAAGTCTGAAAAGGCGGCCATCCGGCGGGTTCTGGACGAGGATAAACCGTGTTTGGGCTTTTGCCTGGGCCACCAGCTTCTAGCTGAGGCCCTGGGGGCAAAAATTGGCCCAAACTTTTGTCGCAGTGTTGGGTTCGTACAAGGTCACCTTACAAAACATGGCCGCAAACATCCACTGTTTAGCGGCATGCCTAGATCCTTTCCTCTTTTCAAGTGGCATGCCCAGGCAGTTTTGCCTCCCTTACCCAAGCAGATAGAAGGCATGGTTACGTCCGCACAATGTCAGGTGGAGGGAATTTCCGTAGTAGGACGCCCTCATATTGTTGGACTCCAGTTTGACAATCATGCTGCCACGATTTCTGATGTGAGAGATTGGGTGGAAGGCGACGAAAAATGGTTATCACAACCACCGTCTGTAGACATGACTGCCTTAGTGAAACTTGCTGAGAAACAAGAAGCCTTCATGGGCGAGCAGTTCGAACTCATGTTCAGTAATTACATCAAGTCGATATCCTGATAACCGCCGCGCAAGGAATTTTCATTTCTCAGACAGGATTAACAGGATGATCAGGATAAGTTCGTCCTGTCAATCCTGTCAATCCTGTCAAACAAAAATTAAGAGATCAAGAAAATGGAACCTGTTGACCATTCTGTTTTAGCAAGAAAAGTTCAGGAATTGACTGTGCTTTACGAGATCAGTCAACTACTTGTGTCTACTCCTGATCCAAAAGAGGCATTAAACCCTGTATTGAATATCCTTCATTCTAAAATGGGCATGCAGAGAGGGACTATCACCCTTTTAGACCCTGAGACGCAAGAATTGAATATTGAAGCAGCGCACGGGTTGACCGGCAAGGAAAGGCAAAGGGGGCATTATCAAATAGGCGAAGGCATCACCGGAAAGGTGGTAGAAACCGGAGAACCCGTCATTGTTCCCCATGTGGGGAAAGAACCGTTATTTTTAAATCGCACGAAGTCCCGAGGGGATATTCAAAAAGACAATATCTCCTTTATCTGTGTACCCATCAGAATAGGTTCCTTTACCTACGGGGCACTAAGTGCAGACCGGCTCTTTAGTGAGAAAGTCTCTTTTGAGGAAGACGTTCGGCTATTGACCATTATTGCCTCTAATGTTGCTCAGGCCATAAGAATCAGCCGGATGATGGCAGAAGAAAAGAAACGCCTGCGGTACGAAAATGTTACCTTACGGGAGCAGCTTAAAGAACGCTATAGCTTCTACAACATTGTGGCCCGGAGCAACAAGATGAGAGAGGTCTTCGAAATGATCGACCGGGTATCGGCGAGCGAAGCTACCGTGCTCATCAGAGGAGAAAGCGGGACCGGCAAGGAGCTTGTAGCTAATGCCATCCATTACAATAGTTTGAGGTCGGAAAAGGCGTTTATCAAGGTGAACTGCGCTGCCCTCCCGGAGACCTTGATAGAAAGCGAACTCTTCGGACACGAAAAAGGGGCCTTTACCGGGGCCTTGGAAAAAAGGATCGGCAAATTCGAACGTGCCCATGGGGGGACACTCTTTCTCGATGAGATCGGGACCCTTAATCTCACCGCTCAAGCCAAACTCTTGCGTGTTCTTCAAGAAAAAGAAATCGAAAGAGTCGGCGGGGCCGAGACCATTAAGGTTAATGTACGGATTATCGCGGCCACGAACAAATCATTGGAGAAAGCCTTAGAGGAAGGAAATTTCAGAGAAGATCTATACTACCGCCTGAACATATTTCCGATATACCTCCCACCTTTGAGGGAGAGGAAAACGGACACCCTGCTCCTGGCAGATTTTTTCCTGGAAAAATACAGTAAGAAGTACGATAAAGACTTACGAAGGATTTCCACGCCAGCTATTGATATGCTCATGCGCTATCATTGGCCCGGCAACGTACGGGAGTTGGAAAATTGTACGGAACGGGCAGTCCTGCTTTGTACCAACCACGTTGTGCATAGCTACCACTTGCCGCCCACCGTTCAAACAGCCGAGGCATCAAATACAGTCCCCTCTGGCTCGCTTGCTTCAGCCTTGGCAACCGTCGAAAGAGACCTGATCGTCGATACCTTAAAGACGAACCGTGGCAACATGGCCGCTGCAGCCAGACTCCTTGACACGTCCGAAAGAGTTCTTGGCCTCAGGATAAAGAAATACAGGATTCAGCCCAGGCAATATCGCTGAGTCTCCTTGATCTCCTTCATTCTCTGTTTTTTTCAACCTTTCCGTTTGAGCTTTGAGCTGACCATCGCTCAAGGTCAGTTGGTCATATTCCTTGACGAATCAAAGGGAGAGCTTCACCCCAACTCCTCCCACCCTCTCTCAAGAATTTCCAGATAGACCACCAGATTCCATCCTGATACGACTCTGCCCGCCTTCCGCCGTAATTCCCTGTCCTTTCTTGGGTTTCCTCTATAAAGAATTTCCGTAGACGTTCACGGGTTCAGAGTTCACCGTTCAGGGTTCAGGGTTCCCTTTCTTTCGTTGACCTTGCGAGTTAACTCCAGGGCCAACTGCCATGCCTCAATATCCTCAAATTTAGGGGGGTATGACATATGCTCCCCTCGTCCTATTCTCATGCGTTCTTCCTTCAGACCTGACGAATCAACGGTTCAGATTTGTGAGGTGAACCCACAATCCCTGAACCCTGAACCCTGAACCCTGAACGGTGAACTTTTGAACCTGTGAACGCTTACGAATTTCTTGGTGAAAACAGTAAGTATGACAGTATCTCTTACACTTGTCGTGTAATAATGCAGGCCAAGTGGGGGCTTTGAGCTTTACTTTGATCCTCGTTCCTGATAAAAAATAGAGCTAAATCATCAAGAAACAGGGGGGGTTAATCCTTCACGCAACACTGCTGATAGGGGGCCAGCATGCAGGGTGACCACTTAGCTAGACACCTGCGTATCTTGCGGGCCATCGAGTTCCCAAAGCATGGGGCCACTGTGGCCGAACTTGCGGCAATGGAATCGGCGCATCTCCGCCAAGCGATGACTCAAGGGCAAAGAGGCGAAAGGTCCTTGAGAGGGGGGGCGTTTCAACTTTGAGATCCGGAGGTTTCTTATAGCGACGTTTTTGGTGCCAAAAATGACGATATTGGGGCTGAAAAGAGCTACTTTCGGATCATTAATTCAGATATTTCAATATGATAGCTTGGCCCGAACCCAAAGAAGCGCCCTTGGTTTCGGTGGCGAGAACCGGCCAGACGCCGCCACTTCCCGATCTCAATTTGTCAAGCGCTGGAAGAAGCTGAACCAAACGTGCCTCACCGCTGTCAAAGATGATGTCATGCCGGCGCTTGAGCAGGCGATTCAAGACGTGCTCGGAAGTCCCGGTGGAAGTCAGGGCTATCTTGCATTCAAAGAGGACGAGCAAACTCAATCTCCTATCCTGACCTTTCACTACCCAACCAATGAGCCGGGAGCACGGGGATATATCCATCCGCAAGTCAAGCTAGAACTCGGTTCGCTCACCGACCAGCGACCGATAGGGGACCACACAGTCACACCATGGGTTGCCGAGGAATTCCCGAGGCTCTTCATACAGCCGGGATGCTATGTCGTGTCCCTTGAAGCCGAACGGACGTTCTGGGAGAAGGCGACTATTCTTCACGCAGAGTATCACCGTCCGCAGGACAAGCCCATGCGTAGTTGGCTTTCGAGAGACTGCTATGACGTGTGCCGCATGGCCCAACATGAATCCGGACAACGTGCACTGGCTGATTTGGGTCTCTTGAAAAGCGTGGTGCAACACAAGCGAACTTATTTCGGCTCCGGATGGGCGAACTACGACACTTCAAAGCCAGGAACCTTCTGCCTTGTGCCTCCAGAGCATCGGCTTTCAGATTTAAGGACAGATTATCAGGATATGCATGAAATGTTTATCGAAGATCCAGCACCCTTTAACGAACTGCTGAGGCAACTGAACGAAATTGAAGATAAGATCAACGGCAAACAAGAAGTGTAAGCACAAAACATGTGGGATAATGCCCACTTAGCGTCTTTGCGGTGAATCCCATTCCAGAACATGAGCATTATGCAACCAGCAACGCGCAACACGAAACGCATTTGAGGTGCCGAAACCCGAACATCTATGTCAGATTACTACCAGCGTAATCATCAAGCATATCACGAAAAGACGTTTTCAATCGATCCATCGTCCTTTCTGAAACCTTTTGTCAGCCGCCTCGCTGAGGGTGCGGTGATTCTGGACGTTGGGTGTGGTTCAGGTCGGGACCTACTGTCGCTAAAGAATCGAGGTTTTAACATGATCGGCTTTGAAAGGTCGAAAGGACTTGCAAAGCTTGCAAGAGAAAACTCAGGCTGCAAAGTCATAGAGGGAGACTTTGAGATATACGATTTTTCAGAATTGTCAGTGGTCGCTATACTCATGTCAGGATCTCTTGTTCATGTACCGCATGAGAAATTGTCGGATGTCTTTAAAAACATAACCCGGGCATTGGCCAGGACCGAATTATCAGCTATGAGCTATGAGCCTAAAGCTGACTTGTACATTTCTTTGAAGGAAGGCACGGGGTCAAGGACCGATGAACATGGCAGGATTTTTTACTTGTGGCAGGACAGCGGGTTGAAAGATTTATTTGGCAAACAAGGCTTTTCGGTTATTGATTTTTCACGGAGTCAATCTGCCATTAGAGCAGGGGATATCTGGCTGGGGTACGTTCTGGAGAAGAATGAAGTAAACTATAGGTTTTCAGATAACTTATTTCATCCCGCTTTCAGCGGGACCAGAGGGAGAAATCCGAGTAAGGCGTACGTGGGTGTACGTTGTCGAGGATTTTGACCGGATGACAAAGAGTTCTGGCCGGGCCAGAAAAACCTCGAACAACACAGAAAAGGCATATATTGCGGATAGTCAATATTTGATTTCTTGCAGTGGCTCGGAGTTAGGGTTATTATCGCGATGTTATATCGTTTGGTTAGTGTATGAAGCTTCAAAAGGTTAAGAAAAGTAGCAATAAAATACAATAGCTATAGATTATTTACTTATTTATGGACGTCCAGGTCCTACCCCCTTGCAACTTGAATTCACCCTTTTCCTTACTGATGGAGTCATAATCCTATGAAAACAGTCAAAGATGCCTGCAAGCTGCAACCGAATGCGCTGTCTATCAAACTCAGCGACCAGATTGAACAGCTTGACGACTTGATATCGGCAGAGGGGGAAGGCAAGGCGTTTTTCGAAAAAACCCACATCACACAGGGCATGCAGGACCTGATCAGTGAAGGCCTCGCCCGGTTGGCAGGAGCCTCTTCCCAGGGCGTCTTTCATCTCAAACAAGCCATGGGCGGAGGTAAAACCCACCTGCTGGTCGGATTCGGTTTGCTCGCCAAGCATCCGGAACTGCGCAAAATGCACTGCGCAGGGCTGCCGAACGCATCTGTTTTCAAAAGCGCCACCATTGGGGCCTTCAACGGCCGCAACAATCCGGATAGCTTCTTCTGGGGCGAAATCGCGAACCAACTCGGCAAGGGGGATCAATTCAATGCCTTCTGGACGAGCGGTCCCAAGGCACCGGACGAAAAGGACTGGATCAAACTCTTCGAAGGGGACCATCCCGTTCTCATCCTGCTTGATGAGATGCCGCCATACTTCCACTACCTTGATACCCAGAAAGTGGGTAATGGCACGGTCGCCGACATCGCCACCCGCGCATTCGCGAACCTACTGACGGCTGCCGGCAAAAAGAACAACGTGTGTGTTGTTATCTCCGACCTCTCTGCGGCCTACGACACCGGCGGAAGGCTCATCAATCGCGCCCTCCAGGACGCACGCGCTGAACTCGGCCGCCAGGAACGCAGTATCACGCCGGTCGACCTCGCCGCCAATGAAATATACGATATCTTACGCAAGCGCCTCTTCAAAACTCTTCCCGACAAGGCCGAAATCGGTGACATTGCCGAAGCCTTTGGCCGAAAGCTGGAGGAGGCCGCAAAGTCCAAGACTGCAAACCGCGGCGCCGAAGCGATCTCCGATGAGATCTCCGCAACCTATCCCTTCCACCCGCGGCTAAAAAATATCATTGCGCTGTTCAAGGAGAACGAGCAATTCAAGCAGACGCGCGGTCTGATCGAACTCGTTTCACGCCTCCTCAGGTCGGTTTGGGACCGCAATGCCAACGACGTCTTCCTCATCGGTCCCCAGCACTTCGACCTCTCCATCCAGGAGGTTCGAGACAAGCTGACCGAATTCTCCGGTATGCGCGATGTCATAGCAAAAGATCTTTGGGATGCACAGCAATCCGCTCATGCCCAAATAATAGACCTCCAGACCGGCAAGGAAGTGGCTACCCAGATCGGCGCACTGCTCCTCAGTGCCAGCCTTTCCACCGCCGTCAATGCGGTCAAGGGCCTTACCCGTGAGGAGATGGTCGAATGTCTTGTTTCACCTTTGCGGGAACCGTCCGAATTTCTGACAGCCTTCGAAGATTTGGAGAAGGTCGCCTGGTATGTGCATCACACGCCCGAAGGCCGCTATTACTTTGATCGGCAGGAAAACCTCACCAAACTTCTTCAAAGCCTTGCCCACGATGCACCTGAACCCCAGATTGATGAACTCATCCGGCACCGCTTGAGGGAGATGTTCAAGCCGACGCGTAAGACATGTTACGAAGATGTGCTGCCGCTGCCGAAGTTGGAAGAGGTTGCGGACAGTGTCCGCAAAGGGCGTGTCTTGCTGGTGGTCAGCCCGGACTCGAAGATTCCCCCGGAGGAAGTTCAGAAGTTTTTTGAAGGACTAAGCCAGAAGAATAACCTGTGTGTCCTTACTGGAGACAAAACAGCCATGGGCAGTGTGGAAAAAGCCGCGCGCCAGCTTTTCGCAGCGCAAAAGGCCGACGGCCGCATTCCCCAAGGTCACCCTCAGAGGGAAGACCTCGAGCGGAAGCAGCAAACCTACGAACAGGATTTCAACTCCACCATTCTCGGCCTGTTCGACAAGGTGCTCTTCCCGATCCAACGT
>JAUVJO010000269.1 GCA_030592345.1 Deltaproteobacteria bacterium | reverse complement strand
GGTTATGGCAACAAGCCTCCGGGCAAGGAGAACCGCTGAACTTCGGCCTCCAATGCCTTAAGTAGCTGGCTGGTTAGGTATCATATGCAATGGCTGGATGCCTACGTTCAGCGGTTCTCCTTGCCCTACGTGGCAACATATTAGCCACTGTCAGGAGATTACCCGGACTTTTTGAGAAGTTACGAATAAAGGAGGTAACTAATTGATGATAAACAACATTAGGATTGGTATTGTAGGGGTCGGAAACTGTGCCAGCTCATTGGTTCAGGGAATCAACCATTATCGCGATAAGGATAGCAAAGACGCCATAGGTCTGATGCACTGGGATATCGGCGGATACAGACCATGCGACATTGAGGTTGTGTCAGCCTTTGACATCGACAGGCGAAAAGTTGGCAAGGATCTAGCCGAGGCCATCTTTGCTGAACCGAATTGCACGACGATTTTTTGCGGGGATGTTCCGAAAAACGGCACCTGTGTGAGGATGGGGAAGATCCTGGACGGCTTTGCCGAACATATGCGAAATTACGATGACAAATACACCTTTGTCCTGGCCGATAAGGCTGAACCTGACATGGAAGAAGTCATCCGGGTACTCAAGGAAACCGAAACGGAAATCCTGTTGAACTACCTGCCGGTGGGATCTGAGGAAGCTACTCGGTTCTATGCGGAGTGTGCTCTGGAGGCAAGGGTTGCCTTTGTAAATAACATGCCTGTGTTCATTGCCAGCGATCCTTTCTGGGCAAAACGCTTCGAGCAGAAGAACATCCCCATCATTGGCGATGATATCAAGGCCCAGCTCGGGGCCACCATAACTCATCGTGCCTTGACTGACCTATTCAGGAAAAGGGGTGTCAAGCTGGAACGTACCTACCAGCTCAATACCGGTGGCAACACCGACTTCTTAAATATGCTTGATCGTAACCGCCTCCTCTCCAAGAAAGAGTCGAAGACAGAGGCTGTGCAGTCAGTTACGGCCAACCGGCTGGACGACGAGAATATCCACATCGGGCCAAGCGACCATGTGGCCTGGCAAAAGGATAATAAGGTATGCTTTATTCGCATGGAGGGCAAACTCTTCGGTGACGTGCCCATGAACCTGGAGTTGCGCCTTTCAGTGGAGGACTCCCCGAATTCCGCCGGTATTGTCATTGACGCCGTCCGCTGCAGCAAGCTGGCCCTGGACCGAGGTGAGGGTGGTATTCTCTACGGTCCGTCAGCCTATTTCATGAAACACCCGGCCAGGCAGTACACCGATGACGAAGCCTATCGAATGACCGAGGACTTTATCAATGGAAGGTGGGGAAACATACCGGATGAAATGCCTGATTATCGCCGCCGGCAAAGGCAGCAGGCTGTGGCAGAAGGGTAAAAGCAAGCCCTTGGTCCCCATCCTGGGAGTACCGCTCATTGAACGGGTGATCCGGTCCGCCATGCAGGCAGAAATGGATGATTTCTATGTAGTCAGCGGCTACCAAGGGGACCGACTGCGTCATTTCCTGAACGGCCTGGCCCGACGCTGCTGCGTAAAGATCACTCATATCATTAACGACGACTGGGAACTGGGCAACGGGCTATCAGTGCTAAAGGCCAGGGAACACCTGCGTGGCCGCTTCCTCCTGTTGATGGGTGATCATCTGTTCGATCCTGTGATCCTGCACAATCTGGCCAATAAGCCGCTGGGCGAGGGCGAGATCACCCTGGCAGTGGACTCCGACACCGCCAATTTGCTCATCAACATGGACGATGTCACCCGGGTGAGGTCGGAAAACGGCAAGGTACGTGATATTGGCAAGGGCCTTGCGGCATTCAACGGTTTTGATACTGGCATCTTTCTCTGTACCCCTGTGCTGTTTGAGGTATTGGAACGAAGTGCGGAAAAACACGGTGACAGCAGCCTGACTGGTGGCGTGCGCTGCCTGATCGCTGAAGGCAAAGTGAATGTCTTTGACATTGGAAACAGGTTCTGGCTGGACGTTGATGATCCAAAAGACCTGTACAGGGCGGAGCGCGCCCTGCTGGACCAAATGCGGGACAAGCCGAACGACGGCCCGGTTTCCAGGTACATCAACCGTCCAGTGTCGGTGAGGATCTCACGCCACCTTACCCGGCTAACAGTAACGCCCAACCAGATATCGTTGGTCTCATTTCTCTGTTCCCTCTTTGCCGCAGGGCTTTTTGCCCTTGGCGGCTATCCCGCCCTGTTGGCTGGCGGCATGCTTGCCCAGTTCGCATCCATAATAGACGGGTGCGACGGCGAGGTGGCACGGCTGAAGTACTGTGAAAGCGATTTCGGCGGTTGGTTCGACGCGGTACTCGATCGCTATGCCGATGCCTTCCTGTTGTTCGGGCTAACATGGCATGCCAGTGGCGGAGGAGCTGATGGGATTGCCCTCCTTACAGGTTTTATGGCGATTATCGGCTCGTTCATGCTGAGCTACACCGCCGACAAACACGATAGTCTCATGCGTGCCCGCATTGCTGGTAGAGGGAGCCTGCGCATTGGCCGCGATGTCCGGGTATTCCTAATCTTTCTGGGTGCTCTCTTTAACCGGCCTTTTTGGGTTCTTCTGGTCATTGCTGCTATGATGAACGCAGAGACTGTTCGCAGAGTTATTGTGTGTCGTGGGCACAGGTAGCATCGAGTGCACGAAGACGAGGATCAGGGCGGTTGTGGCCGGGTCCTCGGTTCCGGAAGACCCCGGTCATGCAGATAACACGCTTGAGTGGCTACTGAGGCTCAAACCATACGCAGATGAGGCCCTGCAGATTGCCGCACTCGGGCATGATATCGAGCGATCTCTCGAGGATCGTAAGGTAAAGCGGGCCGATTTTGCTGACTACAACACCTTCAAAGCCGCCCACGCACGGAACAGTGCGGAAATTCTCAGCGAGATTATGGAAGATTGTGGAGTGCCACGGGATCTGGCCAGAGAGGTGTACTGGCTTGTCTGCCGGCACGAGACCGGGGGCGCCCCCCGCGCCGACCTTATCAAAGACGCGGATAGCATCTCTTTCTTTGAGGTTAACCTGTCTCTTTATTACAATCGCCACAGCCGTAAGGAAGTCTTACAGCGTTGTGTTTGGGGTTATCGCAGGCTTTCTGAGAGGATGCAGCAGGTCGCACAAACGTTTTCCTACGACAATGCTGAACTCGATGTCCTGCTAAAGGAGGCGATACGCAAGGCTTCTACGCGTTTTCATGGGCAGGGCTGAGGGTTCAATTTTCCTCTGCATAGAGTTTTCTGCCCGTAAACCAACTGATTTTTTTCTTATCCAAGTCATACTTCTTGACTATTTCGGGATCGATATAGATTTTTTCGCCATTTATGATCATGTAGACTTTCTTGGGCACTCTTTCGGTTTTCACATCCTCATCATCGTAATAAACCATCAACGACAACCTCCTTGTTCTGATATAGGCTTTAAGATAAAGATTTTGGATGCGTTATCGGTCGTCAACGTACGACGAGTACGCCTTCCTCCCTCTAGCCTTCCCAAAATCTTTATCTTAAAGCCTATAACATCAGAGTTAGCTCGATCACCAAGGCTCTGTTGATCCTGGTGAAGCTATCATTCAAGGTTGTGGTCAGTCAATAAAACTTTCACCCAAAGGAGGACGACCTCGAAATTTTCTTTAACATTCAAAATGATATTGTCATGATCGTGTCTTTTCTTCAATCTATTAATGCGCTGGCTAAGAATGTTCCACTGATACATTGACACCCGAGCGCCTATTCGCTAAGCTACCCTCACCCAAAGGAATTTGTCGGTATTGACTTTCACATATTAAATTTCACAGCGTTATCGGTCGTCGGCGTATTACAATACAGCCTCCTCCCTCTGGCCCTGTGAAATTTAATATGTGAAAGTCTATATAGCCGGAATTATTACGAGCTTCGAGATAAACATTGGGCGAGTCTTATGATTACGACCATTATAGGTATCATCCTACTACTATTTTTTCTAGCCTCTGCCATACGTATCCTCAACGAATATGAGCGTGGCGTAATATTCCGTTTGGGGCGGGTAATTGGCGCTAAGGGCCCGGGTTTGATCATCCTTATACCCATCGTTGACAAGATGGTGAAGGTGAGTCTGCGTCTGATTGCTATGGATGTCGATCCTCAGGACGTCATTACACGGGACAATGTAACGGTCAAGGTAAATGCTGTTATCTACTTTAGGGTCATGGAACCTGTAAAGTCGGTTATTGAGTTGGAAAATTACATGTATGCCACATCCCAGCTTTCCCAGACTACCCTTCGCAGTGTGTGCGGTCAGGCTGAATTGGATGAACTTCTTTCTGAGCGGGAAAAGATCAACTCGCAGCTTCAGGAGATCCTGGATACCCAGACTGATCCATGGGGAATCAAGGTCTCCACGGTGGAGGTCAAGCATATAGATCTTCCCCGGGAAATGCAGCGGGCCATGGCCAAGCAGGCAGAGGCAGAGCGAGAGCGACGTGCCATGGTAATCAATGCAGAAGGTGAGTTTCAAGCAGCCACCAGGCTGGCAGAGGCTGCTACTGTCATCCGGGATCACCCCATGGCCTTGCAGTTGCGGTATCTCCAGACGCTCCGGGAAATCGCGGCCGAGAGCAATTCCACAACCCTATTTCCGATCCCCATTGACCTTTTCAAGCCTTTTCTCTCCCTGGTTGAGAAGAAAAAGTAAGAACGAGGCTGAAGGTGTGACTCTATACCTCGGAAGGTCATAAATGGCGATTTTCTCGGTGAGTCATGAGCATCAAGAGCAAGGCGCGGAATATAGACTTTCACATATGAAATTTCACAAGGCCAGAGAGAGGAGGCTGTATTGTAATACGCCGACGACCGATAACGCTGTGAAATTTAATATGTGGAAGTCTATAGCTGGCTATTG
>JAUVJO010000439.1 GCA_030592345.1 Deltaproteobacteria bacterium | reverse complement strand
GTATCTGCACAATTAAAAATAAGGTGACAAATGCAGCTCCAATATTGTAAAGCCAAACAAATGTAGTAACGTAATCCAATTGGGGTGGAATCATCAATTATCAACTCATTAGATTTGAAATAAATAATATTTGCATAAAATTTCGATTGTAATAATTATATAGTAGCCAAGATTTATTTATACTCTTCCCTTATACACTGTCCTTTAAAATTGACAGAGTGACATAAATATACTGTACAAATGCATGATTGCCACATGAAATACAACATTGCCAGCAATTCACACGTCGCATTAAACAGCCTCAGCACCAATAATATATCCGGAAATTTTGTTGGTGAATGCCCAATCCGACATTGAGCTTGAACCATTTATGCAAGAAATAGCTTCTACCGCGAGCACGATTGGAAACGCGGTCTGATGATAAGGTATGGTACAAGTGATCAATCATCCTCAAAAATAAACAATTCTTCAAGTGTTGCATTGAGAACTTTTGCAACATCATGAGCTAATTTAAGAGATGGATTGTATTTTCCCTTCTCAAGAAATACTATCGTCTCCCTCCTCACACCGGCTTTCTTTGCAAGTTCTTCCTGAGTTAAGTTGTATCTTGCCCTGAATTCCTTGATTCTGGTTTTCACACGATATCATCCCTCCGATTATAATACCATCTGAGTATAACAAACGAAAGCATTCCAACAAAGAAAATATCATGCCAAACGCTCTTATAGCTAAGATCTAATCTCCAGAATATAGCTATTCCGTAAACAAGAGCCAGAGTCGCAAGGAGAATCCAGAACGCATGATAACCTGCCTTTTCATTGACTCTCACAGACCTTTCATCCTGTATCAGATCTTCTTTAGGTCTTGCTGCTACACCGATGGCTATGACGATCGCAATAACCCCCGCGATGATCAGGACAGAACCGATCCCGAAATAGGTGGGACCGGAAAGAAGACTCATCATAAGGATACCGGCGAGGATCAAGAGGGCGGCAATTCCTGAAAAACGCAGGATATCTTTATCTCTTCTGAATTTCATCAGACAACATCCTCCTTTTTGTTGTAATACCACCTGAGTACGCTCCACGAAATTATCCCGACAAACAACACCGCATAGTACAGATCCACGAGTTCGATTCCAATCGACCATGCCCGATCCGACCAGAACAGGATAGTTATCGATAGCAGAACCAGCCAGAACGCAGTGTTGCCTGCATTTTCATTGACTCTTGTTACCCGTTCGTCTGCCATGAGTTCTGTTTCCGGCTTTGTTGCGGCATGTAACGATATAGCAAACATGAGCATCCCGGCAACGATCAAGCCCAGACTGATAAAGGACATGGTTCCGGAAGTCGTCCTGAAGGTCAGTATGGCGACAGCCAGCACGATCACGCTTAGACTGACACCCATACCACACATAATCTTCTTATCTTCTCGCATATTCATTCACACATCCCCCTTCCTGCTGTAGTAGCAATGCGCAACCAGAAAACTCCCGATCATCACTCCGGAAACAGCGGTGATGGCCAGACGGGCGGTCAACAGTTCCGGATTGAATATGCATGCGAACGCCAGAGTCCCAACAGCCACAAATGTGAGATACCATGAGACG
>JAUVJO010000232.1 GCA_030592345.1 Deltaproteobacteria bacterium | reverse complement strand
CCTTACCAGGTCTTCTAACGGGATTTGCTCCTGCTCCTTGGTCTCCAGGTTCCTGAGCACCGCAGCTCCGTCTTCAAGCTCCCGCTCCCCCACGATAAGGACATACGATGCGCCAATCTTGTTGGCCCGCCGCATTTGGGCCTTAAGGCTTCGATCTTCAAGATCCATCTCAGCGCGAATCCTTTGCGTTCTAAAGTCCTGCACCCACCCAAAGGCCGTATCCTGGGCCTTTTGTCCAAGGGCTGCAACAAAAACATGCGGCTGCTTTTCAAAGCTCTGCGCCCGGCCTGCCAAAAGCTCCATCAGTCGATCCATACCAATGGCAAACCCCACACCAGGTTGATCAGGGCCGCCCAATCCCTTCACAAGGCCGTCGTAGCGCCCACCCCCGGCCACGGCATCCTGGGCACCTAGTGACTTGGCAAGGACTTCAAAGGTGGTTCGAGTGTAATAGTCCAATCCCCTGACAAGACGGTGATTTTCCTCATAGGGGACATGAAATCTCCCCAGAGAGATCTTGACTGTGTCAAAATGACTTTGACATTCCTCACAAAGGTGGTCCAGGATAGAGGGCGCATCCAGCATGGTTTCCTTGCACCCCGGCACTTTACAGTCGAAAATCCGCAAGGGGTTTCTATCCCGCCTCCTGAGGCAGTCTGAACACAACTGCTCGGAGCGGTCTGCCAGAAAAGATTTTAGGGCATCTTTGAAATGTGGACGGCAGGCAGCACAGCCCAGGGAGTTGATGTTGAGCACAAGGCCAGGAAGTTCAAGCCGGCGCATGAATGTCATCAACAGCAGGATCATTTCTGCATCTGCCCTGGGGTCGTGTAGGCCAAAGACCTCGGCATTGATTTGAAAGAACTGGCGGTACCGACCTTTCTGTGGTCGCTCCCTGCGGAACATCGGCCCGATGGAGTAGACCTTCCACACAGGGTCTTTTGCGTACAACTTGTGCTCGATGTAAGCCCTGACAACCGAGGCCGTGGCCTCTGGCCGCATAGTGAGAGATCCGCCGCTTCGATCGGTAAAAGTGTACATTTCTTTTTCTACGATATCGGTATCAGTCCCGATACTGCGGGCAAAAAGCTCTGTTTGCTCAAGGATCGGAATTCTGAGTTCGGAAAATCCAAAGTCCTCAAACAGATCACGCCCCACGCCTTCCACGTGTTGCCAGAGCCCGGTTTCTTCCGGAAGTATGTCTTTAAAACCCCTGACCAGTCTGATCATCTCAACCATTCCTGCCTAAGACGTGAGTGTGCTGCCCCCAAAGGAAATCTCTAAACGATCATCCATCATTGAGAATGGAACTTTTAACGCAGAGAAAACCTGCAAGTCAACACAAATAGTCGAGCCTTGAATAATGATTCGTTTGAAATCTGACAGTGTTTACTTTTGCGCCCCTCGGTGATAACAAACCAATCTAAATCCCTTGGAAATAGGCCACCTTAATCCTCACCCAAAACCGCTGAACAGAAGGAACAGCATGCGGGGTGAGCGGTCAGCCAGGCGGTGGCCTGCTTTTGGAACCGCTTGAATCGCAAAAGGATAGCGTCACGGGTCAAAGATTGAATTTTGCATTAGACCGGATTTACATGATAGGTAAGCGTTCACGGGTTCAGAGTTCAGTTCAGGGGTTCAGAGTTTGCCGATGAACTGAACCGTTTATTGTATGAAATTCAAACGGTAGGGCGGTGTTACGTCTTTGCCGAACATGAGTACTTTGGGACACAAAATTTTTACGGCGACGCAATTCTGTCCTACCACACCTTCAATGAAAAAAAGGGCATCCTTCATGAGTCAATTTACACTCTTTTCCCGACATTTTGGTTGCATTCAGGTGTCAGGCGTGAGACGGGCAGAACCTGTGCTGTTCTCAAGGCGAACGCCGCAAACCTGAATACTGAAACCCGGCCTTCATTTCGAAGAAAATGTAAACTGCTATAGCTCGATTTTGAAAGATGCCAAAAAAGGTTACTGTAGTTTCATTAAATACTTTCCGGTCTACGAGCAAGGCCAGCTAAAAAAAACCCTGAACGGTGAACCCTGAACCTGCGAACGCTTACTTTTTTCTCCAATCTGTAGGATGGAACCCTGACGGGAAGAAATGGATGACAGAAGAGAATAAGGACAAGCAAAAAATCATCGTGTGTTTCAGCATACAAGCCGCCGCTACATCCTGCTCACAAGGGCATGCAAGGCGGTTTCCTTCTGGGTCGAAGAACGAGGGCGTGCTCATGTTTTGGAAAAGCTGGAAGGTGTTGACTTCAAGGCAACCTTGAACCCAGTTGAAGAAAGAAGGATGGCAATGCATCGGGCTGGGGCTTGAATTTCAGTGATTGCTTGCAAATATTGGGGACGTAATTGGCTAGAAACTTTGAGGAACTTTGGGGACGTCCAGACTTCTCACAGAAAAGGAGAACCAAGAATGGGATTCAGGGAACGCTCTGCAAAACGCCGAAAACGCATAGTTGCTCACCGCGCACCAAGCTTCGAAGATGCCGAAAAATGGGACCTGGATTTCTGGCAGCGCCAAACCCCTGAACAGCGCCTGTCAGCGTTGGTGGCAATTCGCGAAGACGTGAAGAAAGTCGAACGCTCACGTTTGAAAAGCAGTGCAGCTAAAAAAGAGGAGTCATGACAATGGAAGCCGCAGGCGATTTTGAAGACATGCTTGAAATGCTGAACAAACACAAGGTCAGGTATATCATCATTGGCGGCCTTGCGTTCATTTACCATGCAAAACCTCGTTATACCAAGGATATGGATCTGTGGGTTGATCCCTCACCTGAAAATGTAAAACGAGCTAATGCTGCTCTAACCGAGTTCGGAAGTCCTTATCTGCTGACCGCTGAAAGCCCGGAAGAAATCCTGCAGTTGGGAATCGCGCCGGACAGGATAGACCTGCTCCGTCATGTTAAGGGTTCGAGATTCGAAACGGCCTGGAAGAAACGAATCAAAGGACAGTATGGCAGCGCTAAAGCTAACTGGATAGACCTTGACAGTCTCATTCGCATTAAGAGCCGTATAGACAATCCGCGGCACCAGGAAGATGTCCGGATACTGCGTGAAGTAAAAAAACGGCGCAGAAAAGACTAGGAGGCTGTCCAAAAATGAGATATTTTTTTCAAGATCAAGAAAGCCGATCGCAATATAGGCTTTAACCACCCCGGTACGATCTGCCAGACCTACGGGGCAGGCAGGAATACATAGAAGTATTTCAAGTGCCGCAAGGCGAGATGAGCATGACGCAGAGATTGCGGAAAATAGCCATTTTCGGACGGACACTATTTAAGATACGCCCGTTCCCTGCGTACCAGAAGATTCGAGTTCATGGCCCACGACCTCCCTGTTCAAGAAAACGTGAATTTTAAGATTTGAATGATAATTGCACCAAGTGTAATAATACTGCCGCCAACTGTAGCGATAACGCGCCTAATCCTTATGCGTAAGGCTTTATGAAAAGCCTCTATGAACTGACGCTGTACCTCGGAATAGCAGGTGAGTAACTCCTCAGCTTTTTTATCCTCAAGTATGCTCCGCTCGATACTGCAGATCAGATCCCCGTCAGCCTGGACGACGGTTCTAAAAAGAGGACGATCCTTGTCATTTTCAGGAACCGAAGGAAAACAGCCGTTTAAAGAAACAGCCCCTTTTCTCACAAACCCTTCCTTCAACAACTCCATATAGAAAGCACCGCAAGATCTAAAAAGACTGTGCCTGAATGCACTCAAATCCTTGTGTTTGTCCTCGTTCCTGTATTTAAGACGCACCTCGGAGACATCGGCCAAGGCGGGCACCTTAAAACTTACGCGCCCGTCACCCATATGGATGAGGAAAACAATTTTATCTGAAGGGGTTTCCAATCTTTTCCCCCACTGCCTTTGCAATCCTCACAAGGGTCTCTACAATGAAATGCCAGTGCTTGATGCCCACATCCACATTACCACGGTGAAAATCGAGCAAATGATCAGCCATTTCTCTTACCAGCCTGTCCCGGTGCAACCGGAGATTGTACCGGGCGAGAATGTCTCCGTCCATTTGTATAGTATTCTGGGCATAGATGTAGCCGTCTTTCAACTCCCAGAGTTTCCGGAGTTCTTGCATATCCCGATTGACAAGATAATCACCTCTTCCGGACGATGGGCTCAGTCCGAAAAGACGTCTGAACTTGTTTTTCAAATCGCGCAACTTTCCTTTGAACTCCAGGATTTTTGTTCGTACCTTTTCAACCCAATCGGAAGATGACTCATCTTCTCCCTTTGCTTCATCCGACTTCGACGCGATTAATAACCGGTCCTTCAAACGACCAATCCTCGTTTGAACTCTGAGAAGACGAAACATCTCCATACTGTAGTAACGATGTGTTTCTTTTTCCATATTCAACTTCGAACCAACATTGGCGCGAAATGAATCCATGTCTTGGACATTCAAAATATTCTCCAGTACATTCTTCACACTCTCCTTTTCTACAAAGGCACTGAGACCCCTCTTCCAAGCAAGGGGCTTCCCTTCATATGCCGCTTGCATTTCTTTCTTTTCTTGAAAAGCCCACGATTCAAAAAAGGCCTCTTTCTTGATTTTCCATTTCTCGGCGGCTGTAACTATGGAATAATTTTTCTTGATCGTGAGCGGCTCTTTCTCCAGTTCTTTCTTAAGTTCCAAGAACTGATGGACCCATGCACTGATAATCTCCAAGAAAGCCCCGGTAACGCCGGGCATTTTTCGCCCACTAATCCCGTCTACCAGGACGGAGTTGATTTCCAGATTAGTGGCGTCGCTTATCAGTTCACTGATTCTCCCGCCTGCCATAACGCCCCCTTTCTCATAACAGTTCCACAAGGCCCCTGGCCAGGCTCTTGAGTGTATTCACATTACGTTCGATGATTTGTTCGGCCTTGTTTATCTGCTCTTTGTGATAAATAGCCACGGTCTCACTGTCTGGGGCATATGTCTTGCTTATGACAGTACGGATGTCTCCTTCCAGCAGGTTGATTGTGGTCTCGATCCCTTCAAGGTTGCCTTCTAGCTTGCCTTCTGTTACAGTTGTAGTAATTTTCAACTCAACGACATTCATGAAGGCCTTTTGTAGCACTTGATAAATTTTTTCCTTATCCCGGCTGGCGACAGCCTCTTCCAGTTCCTTTTTCAACCCCGTTGCATTTTTCGGATTCTCTTCCGACATGATGCCCTCCTTTTCAGGTTTGGTCTGTTTGATTAACTTTGCGTCTTCTTCCTGAACGAACCAACATAAGGATCGCATTTTAATTATTTATTATTCAATTTATTTCCACATTGAATTTGCGTCACTTTATGCGGCGGGAAAACAGACACGGCGCATAAAAATATCTTATATTAATAAAATGTTATGCATTCTTTGCGTTTATCTTTGCGTTTTCATGCCAGAATGAGATTTATGTCTATTTTGCTTTCTGTTGCTTCGGCATACTTCTTAATACTTGTCAAACTAGGAAAGCCGCGCCCTGATTCCATTCTGGCAACAGCGGATTGGGTTGTTCCCATTCGCTCGGCAACTTGTTGCTGGGTTAATCCAGCCCTTGTGCGTGCTTTTATCAACGCATGGACTAAGGCAAATTCTTCTTCCAGGGCCTCATACTCTTTTTGGAATTTGGGGTTTTTCATGAGTCTCTTTTTCATTTCACTCATAGACTTTCCCATTGCAAACCTCCTTCAGCCTTGACAAAGCTAT
>JAUVJO010000361.1 GCA_030592345.1 Deltaproteobacteria bacterium | reverse complement strand
GCCATTGCATATGATACCTAACCAGCCAGCTACTTAAGGCATTGGAGGCCGAAGTTCAGCGGTTCTCCTTGCCCGGAGGCTTGTTGCCATAACCTAAAGCGTACCCGGACTTTTTGAGAAGTTACGTGTTATCTCCTTCTAAAAAAAGCAACCCTGAACGGTGAACCCTGAACCTGTGAACGCTTACGAAAAGGGATTGACTTTTGAAAGAGATTCTATTTGTGACCGGTGGCTGTCGTAGCGGCAAGAGCACATTTGCCATGGTCTTTGCTGATCGCAGTTTTAAGCAAAAGATCTTCATGGCCACATGCCCGGCCCAGGACCAGGGCCAGGAGATGGCGCAGCGCATCACGGAACACCAAAAGGCACGTGGCCCGGAATGGCAAACCATAGAGGTGCCAACAGCGTTACCCGAGGCCGTGGCCACTCAGGGTAGCAAGGCCGATGTGATCCTTGTCGACTGCCTGACCCTGTGGGTGAGCAATCTCTTGGCAGAAGGTGCATCGCAAAAGAAAATATTGGCTCATTCTGATGCGCTCACAAAAGCAATCCATAAGGTGCCATGCTCCGTGATTCTGGTATCAAACGAGGTTGGATGCGGAATTGTTCCTGAAAACAGACTGGCCAGGTTATTTCGGGACGTGGCCGGACTGGTGAACCAAAAGGTGGCGGCTAGCGCAAATAGAGTTGTGTGGATGGTTGCAGGCATTCCGGTGACCATAAAACACACATTTTCCCGACACCTATAGACTTTCACATATTAAATTTCACGGCGTTATCGGTCGTCGGCGTATTACAATACAGCCTCCTCCCTCTGGCCTTGTGAAATATAATATGTGAAAGTCTATACTTGACTTCTCAGGATGAGTCCTATAATTACCTAATATTAAATAATTGGAAATTAAATAACCTCATACCGAGGCGGGATCTCCGAGACGCTGATATGATTCCCCTGCTTCCACGCGAACACCCTTTTGGAGGTGCCCTTTTCCCTTTACGATCTTGGCAAGGCTTGTGTCTTGGTTAACGGAGGTAACCTCCAAGATCAACTCTTTGTCCATTACCTTGAATTCTTGTCCTATGGTGACCCCCACGATCTCTCCTATATTCAGCCCGATCTCTTCATTTTTTACTCTGGAAATCTTGCCGCGGAGGGGATAGAGTTTTCTCAATTTTTCCAAAAGATTTTTCGACAACTTCTCCGCTAACACCGAAGTTGGAACAGCGCTACCAAATGTTTCATTAACTGCTGCAGCAATTCGTCCGGTCTCGGTTTCGATTAGACGCATGGAAACCTGGACATACGGACCGGAAAAAACCATCCTGCCAGCCACGATGAGCCTTGCCGCCAGGATCTTACCCAGGGACAACATAGCCCTTCGATCAATCAACTTGGAGGTCCCCAATTTCAATTCCTCGACCAATCTATCCAGGAGAGCACGCTCTACCAACCGAGCACGGCTATTTTGAAGGACCTCTTCGGTAATGCCGGAAACAAGGAGGCGTTCTTGTCCTTGCTGAACAGAGTATCCTTGAACCTCAAAGTCCATCACCCACATGGTCAAGGGCCGAGATGTCCAACCGTCTGAAGGCAATGCCCCGGCCGGGGACTTCATGGTTTCAAGCAATTCCTTGACGGTTCGGTCAATGCGCTCCTGTTTTTTCTGATCCTTGGCAAGGGTGGCTCTTTTACGGGTCTCGTTAGTGAGTGCCGAAAGAGCCTTGTCTAGTGGGGTCAATGCTTGGGCCTTTCCAAGAAGAGCCAGGGCCTCATCATAATCGCCTCTGCCCTCAAGTAAAATGGCTTGAGATATGTATCCCAGCCTGCTCTCGGGAGCTGCTTCGGTAGCCTGCTGATAATACTTGAGAGCCTCATTTGCCTGTTTTCGAAAGGAAGCAATGCGGCCTAAACCAATAAGTGCCTGAGCCTTCTGTTCACCAGTCCCCTTTGTGACTTGGATTGCCTTTTGATAAGCTGTTTCGGCCGTATCCAATTTGCCGTTTGCCAGATAAATGTTTCCCCGAATCACATAGGCCGATGAAGCCTCGGGGTATTTGTCTTCAAGGGTACTGCAGATCTCTAATGCTTCCTTGTAATTACCCTCATCGTAATAGGCGAGGGCCGTCTTTTCGTACTCTATCGCCCTCTCCCGCAAGAAGGTCGGATATCCCCAGAACATCACAGCCACCAGAAAAACAATTCCGGCGACTATCAACCACCAGACCCGATTCTTTTTTTCAATCTCCTTGTCGGCAAAATCGATGACCTCTTCTCGTGTTCTGACCTCTCTATCTGTCGTCCCAATAGGGGCAGGCTTGGGTTCTGCCCGTGCTTCGGCAGCTTCCATTTGGTGGGTGTAGTTGGAGGCAGGATCTCCATACAGGACATAACTTGCCCACACAATGGTCTCCTCGCCGTATTTTTTGATCAGCGCCAGTCGAGACCGCCGCACGGCTTCGCCAATCGTTATGCCGGAAATCAAGCACCTGTAAAATTCCAAGGCAAAATGGCTGCTCGGTTCATCTAATATCTCCCAGAAGGTTCCCAAATAGTGTTTTGTACCGGCCAAAAGAAAGGCATTGGCCAATCCAAAAATCTCATCCTCAAAGTGGACCGTTAAGATCCACTCCTTGGTACGGGCTGACTGGCATGCATTTGAAAAGATAAATGAAGGCATTGCCGCGGCACCCGCCATCTTTGTGATGTCCTGGGCCTTGAGGCTGCCCCGGGTCAATTGCCACCCGCTTTGCCCTGGACTTTTAGAGTCATAATGGGCATGACCGGCAAAGTGAACGAAGTCAAAATTCCTTATCTTTTCTTTCACGGAATCAGGAGTGATGTTGCCGGAACGTAGGGAAACGTTGATCAAAGCCTTGCTCTGGTCCATGAAATCACGTATCTGGGTCCCTTCGGCATAGGCTCCTTTTAAGTCATCCTTGGGGTCGGCTAGTATCAACATCTTCAGCGGCTTAGCCAGCACGCGGTGGTTTGTGCACAGGCAAGGTTGCCGGGTTTTGACCAACCGGCCCATGTTGAAACGCTGGCAGAGAAATCTCTGACCGTCATGAAGCAATTCCCATGGAACCTGAACCAGTTGATCATCAATCTTAAGTATCAGGTGTTCAGCCTTGCTTTTGCTTATCTTTTCTTTGACACTCAGCGAGAATAACTCATCGTGAAGCACCTGGCCTATTTCCCTCAGCTTTACCAGGACCTCACGGGCAACCCTCCCTTTGCGGTTGGCTTTATTCAAGGTATCTACCATCTCGTGGCACCTTGTATCGATCATATCCATGGAAATCGGGATCTCATCGTAGTGCCGGATTGTACTTTCCTCACCCGGGGTCTGCTCGTGAGCACTCAGCTTCAGGTGATAACCCTCTCGGGCGATTTCAAGCTCGAACACCCTTAAGGGCTGCTTATCTTTCTTTTCGGCTACGGCATGATGGAGTCGTAACTCCGGTTCGCGGTCCTGGACAATATTCTTAGCCTTGTCCTGCCAAACCACCCGATAGAGGTCCAGCGGTTGAACCTT
>JAUVJO010000100.1 GCA_030592345.1 Deltaproteobacteria bacterium | reverse complement strand
TTTCACAAGGCCAGAGGGAGGAGGCTGTATTGTAATACGCCGACGACCGATAACGCTGTGAAATTTAATATGTGAAAGTCTATAGCTGGTTATTGCAAGCCTGAGCAACACAGCTATTGGTGTTCATAGCCAGCGAAAAATCGTTATTTGTGGCCTTTCGAGGTATATATCCCGAAAATAATGAGGAAGGTCTCAATGACAAAATATAGCCCATAGACAGTCGGACCGTTTTTTTCGACTTCTCTGGGCCGATGGGAACATTCTACAATAAGGGGAACGGATGCGACATTTTAACAGTGCGGTTATTGGTGTGGTAATCCTGTTGTGCTGCTGCGTAGCAGCTCACGCCGGCTACAAGGATGATATCGGTTACACGATGTTGCAAGATGAACTGGGTAGCAGCACGCCGGACGGCAGCGGAGTGATAGTGACTCAGGCCGAGGCTCTTTCTGGTGATGACCACTGGATGCCCAACACGAGCGATGCTCAATTCACCGGTAAGACCATAACTGACGAGACCGGAGGATCTACGGGGTACTCCGGCCATGCTACCGGCGTTGGCAGACTTTTTTACGGTAATTCTTCGTCTATTGCCCCCGGGATAACCTCCATTGGCAGTTATGATGCCAATAAGTGGCTGGGCTCTGGTTTTCTCCGATGCTGCGGTTCTACTTGGCAGCCTCATTTTTGCTCAAGCCGTGTGGCAAACCACAGTTGGGTCGGCGATACGGGTGACGGGGACCTTTCCGATATCCTTCGGCGGCTGGACTGGGTCATTGAAACTGATGAATTCATCCAGGCTGCAGCACTAAATAACGGCTCCTCCAATCAGCCGCTGCCGGGTAGCGCATTCAACGTTATTGCCGTGGGCCGCACAGACAGCAATCACCCTAGGGGTTCAGTGCAGATCGATGACATTTACACATCTGGCCGCACAAAACCGGATGTTGTGGCACCATTAGGAACTACGAGCTCAGCTACGCCTGTGCTCGCTGCCGCCGTAGCCCTGCTGGTCGAAGTGGGACACAGCGATCCATGCCTCTCAACCGATCCGTCAGTCTGGCAGACCACCAACCGGAATACAGATACCATCTATAACGCTGAACGCTCTGAAGTCGTCAAGGCCGCGCTGATGGCAGGGGCCGACCGTGTCACCCATAACGCCAGCGGCTCGAACATTACCGATTACCGGAGCGACCCCGCCGACCAGACAGCCAACGGGTTAGACCGTCGTTACGGTGCCGGTCAGGTCAATATTTATCACAGCTACCACATTATCGCGGCCGGTGAGCAGAACAGCGAAGAGGACGATCCTGGAAGCGGTAGCAGCATCGGAAGCCATGGCTTTGACTACGACCCTTACTTTGGCGGCGCAAGCGGGAGTAATAGCGAGGCTACTTACTATTTCACGGTGGACTCGGACTATACGAAATTGTGGGCCTCGCTGGTGTGGAACATCGATATCAACGGTGGAACTCCGTACATTTTCGACGGCACGGCTACGCTGTATGACCTGGACATCTTCCTCTATGACATTTCGGACCCTGAAAACTGGCTCCCGGTAGACAGTTCAACCAGCGATGGGGAAAACAGCGAAAACCTTTGGATCACACTGGAAATCGGCCATGATTATGCGCTTCAGGTCAAACCCGGTTCTGGCCAGGAGCCCTTTGAGTGGGACTACGCCCTGGCCTGGCGGATGGCTATGCCCTACGATTCTGACGGCGATGGTGATGTGGATGGGTCGGATCTGGCTGTCTTTTGCAGCGAGTGGAGCGGCAGTCATCAGGAGTTGCAGGACTTTGCCACAGATTTCGGCACTAATTAAAGGGAGGTAATGAAAGGCGGTTCAATACTTTTTCTCTAGGAGGCTGTCAGAGAACATGTTCGCAGGATTTACCCTTGTACTCGGACTAGATTTGGTCGATCCGAAAACACCCCAGTCGTTTTTTTTCAAATCAAGGAATAGTAGCAACGATAAGGGAATTGAGAGGGATTGACATTTGATAGAATATCATGCATAAGGCAAAATATCACTTATTCAAGGGAAGTAGAAGACAATGACAAACAGGAAAGGCTACATGTGGGCAGGAATTTGTCTGACTTTTGCAGCAGCGATTTATTATACTGGTTGTGATAGTGGAGGCGGAACAACTTCGCAAAAATCAGGCCAGTATGAATGCAATTTGGGAAGTCAGCTCACCATTGGAATGTCAGATATAGAATCGGAAAGTAATAAAGAAATTGAATTACATATTTGGGTCACCAGCGCGCGAAGGGATATAGGTGCAGTTGACATAAAATTAAGCTGTTCCACGTCTACTATAGAACAAAAGATGTTCGAACAGAGGGTGGAATGAATGCTATCGCGGTTTTAAACAAGGATAATGGGAAAATAGCGTTTATTGATCCTGATGGCATTCAAAATAGAGGCACGGAAATAATCCCGGTTAATGGCACGTTTATTATCGTGATTGCGGATGTAAAAGGTGATAAAGGCGATACCTGCAATCTTGACTTAAGCGTTGATAGTGTCTATACAACAGACGGCGAAATTGTTGATGAAGTATGTGTTGAAGACGCAATATTAACAATTAAATAAGCCAAGGTAGATAAAAATGATGAACTACAATAAATTCTATGCGTCTCTGACTTTAGTGATAGTTACATTTACACTTGCCCAAATGGTATTTGCCGATGGTGGAATGATACCGAAGGTATTTATTGGAAATCCGCCGGAATCCCCAAATCAGAGGGCAGTCATATTTCATGAAAATGGCAAGGAGACGATGATATTACAGGTCAAATATAAAGGAGATGCAAAAGATTTCTCCTGGATAATACCTCTGCCGGCCTTACCAAGAGGAGAAGACATTCGTACTGCCGAAAGATATTTATTTGAATAATTGTACTGGGAAACTCAGCCTTGCATAGCATATGGGCAATTTGAAAGTAATGTGACGGACCTGGGAAAAGCAGGCGTAGACCGTGAAACTCGCGTTAAGGTCTGGGAACAGTTAACCGTGGGACCTTATGATGTATCAATTATATCGGGAACGGATTCCAATGCCTTGATAAAATGGTTAAACAAAAATGAATATTTAATTACTAATGCAGCACAGAGTGTAATAGGTTTTTATGTTCAAAAGGGATGGTATTTTGTGGCCTTAAAGATATCATTGGAGGCAACATCGGATACTGCTACTGCGCTTAAGCCCATAAAAATAACTTTTGATTCAACACAACCAATTTATCCACTTAAGATTTCGTCCATAAGTTCAAGCGAACTGGCTGAGATTCTCATATACGTTATAACAAAGGACCATAAAATGGTGGCAAGTAACTTTAACACTCGAGATGTTGATTTTGATTCATTAATTGAAGCAATACTCATAACCGATTACGAAACCTGGTTCAAGGAACAGTTGTCGCAATTTGGTGAACCTGCATTTATTGTCGAATACTCCGATTATGTCAGATATTGGCGCTTGTATTCGTTGTATGAAGAATTTCCGCAGATGAAAGAAACAGAAGAACCCTATTTCTTGACCAGGTTTCGCACCTACATAAGTCCTGAGCAGATGGATGATGTGGTTTTTGAAAAAAACCCGTCAGGGGACAAAGCATTTTCAGTTGTGCTCAATTGGCTGGATGGTGATATGGATAAAGATGGTAGATTAACCGCGTTGGATGGATTGATTACCCAGAGAATTGCGATAGGATACGATAATCCGACATACTTTCATCGAGAAGTAGGAGATGTTTATCCTGAGGATGGCGACATAACAAAAAATGATGTGATTACCATACTTAGCAGATCGGTTGGTTTATGGTAGTACTGGGTAAAGGTTAGGTGCTTTTTGTACTATATTTAGATATGTTAAGAGCGAAAGAGAGTGCTTGTTACTTTTTGGTAGCACGCAGGTAACTGACAGTTACCGGAAGTACAATGGTCATGCTTCGAGCATTTAACAGGGACGGGAACTTACCAGAAGGTGTCCACGTTGCGACAGTGGAGGAAGTTGTCTCGCGATTTGCAACCACTTCAGCACGCCGCAAGTGGTTAGGTGAACAGTTTCGTGGCCTACTGGCAATGGCAAAATCCACGGAAAAGTTGCAGAGGGTCTTTCTTTGGGGAAGCTTTGTCACAAGCAAGGACTTACCTAACGATATGGATGTGTTGCTGGTGATGTCTGCGGATTTTGAGTTAAATAAGTTGCCTGAAAATTGCCAGTTGTTATTTGACCATGCCCAAGCTAGACTCCGTTTCAATGCTGATGTCTTTTGGACGAAGGCATCCATTGGTGACAAAACGCTTGAACTTTGGTTGAATACCTACCAAACAGGCAAGGATTTCAAACGCAGAGGTATTGTTGAGGTAACAGTGTCATGATTGAAAATGATGAGCAGTTAGAAATGGCCCAAAAAGCGGTGCTGGATTTACAGCAAATCGTGTTGTCTGCACGCAGGGTGCACAGCCATGCCGAATATCGATCGATGTCGGAGCCAATTCTACTTGAAATTCAGCAGCGTGAGCAAGAAATTCTGGAATACCTCACGAGTACAAACATGCAAGCATCACTTGCCTAACGACACCAAGGGGTTGTCACCTGATGAGATTGTTAAAATCTTGTCGCGCCAGGGTGGGCAGGGTTACTTTTTTTCGTTAGCCTTCTCGGAGGGAGGTTCTGATTTCGGTGAACCCTGAACCTCTAAGCCCGTGAACGGTTACGAATATGGTAATGCACATCAGGCGCATTAAATTGGTTACAAGACCTGCCCGTTTGTGCCCTGTCCGCCTCGCTCCGCTTGGCAGGAGGGCGGGCCTCGAAGTGGCAGACAGGGTCGTTCACGAGAGAAATCTGTCGTGCCTTTCATTATTAGCTTGCAATTGATTTTCATTTATGTTTACACTGCCAGTGCCTTCGGCCGGGACCCTTCTTCACCCACGCATGGTAGATTGGGCCTGATCGGCCCTAGCCGTCTTCCCATTATCTGCCCCAAGGGCCGGATTCCTCCAAACATGTCTGGCCCTTGGGCTTTCTTTTGCTCTTTCCGTTCGTAGTATAGTTTTGGACCTGTGCGGTTAGATGTTGGACTTACTGTTAAGAAAAAAAAGCATTATCACGAAAACACGAAAAAAAAGGAGTGTCTGGATGGACACCAACCCGATTCTCAGGTCATATTTCGTGTTTTGCGGCGTTCGCCTTGAGAACAGTACGTACCTTCGTGTTTTCGTGATTGGTTTTGTATAGTTTCTTAACCGCACAGGTGGAAAGTTTTCAAGAGAGAGGGCCCAACCTATGAACCACTATTATTTTAAAGAGGTGAGTCCCAAAAAATTGGCCTTTCTGTCCGTCATCGGTTTGGCACTCCTTCTTTTGTCCGGACAGCAGGCTGAAGCCAAGCCCAAGAAAGCGGCCCCAGCGAAAAAAATTAAAGCCATCATGGTTGGCGACCGATTAGTAGACGTGGCCTATAATCTGGGCGTTCTCCCCGAGGCCATGGTCGCGCGCTGCTCTATGTGGCCCATGTGCAATAAACTCAGAACAGCGGTCGAGGCATTGGGCTGTCCCCGTTGCGTGACGGTCAGAGATAAAACCATTTTGGCTAAAGCGGTCAAAAGACTCGGTATCAACCGGATTATCATTGAAAAACATCCCAACTACTGCCTCTATAAACCCGAGGTCAGGCCGACCAACGTAATCCCCCTGCTGTCAGGTATGGACCTGACCATCGAGTACGTCGACTTCTCCCATGGCCTTGAATCGGCCATTCGCCAAACGGCTGAGTTACTCGGACGCCAGTCCATGGCCGATGCTTTGATCAAGCGCTATCACAAAGCACTGGACAAGGCAAAACAGGCTTTGCCCAAAGCAAATCTTGGGAAAAAAGTGGTCATTAAATCAGGGATCTACCAGGGTGAGACGGGCAAGACGTTTCTCAGGGTCGAGGCGCCTGGGGGGTATTCTGATCGCTTCTTGCTCGAACCGCTTGGCTGCGTAAACGTTGGTGACTCTTTAAAGTCCGCAAAAACCCGGATCGAAAAGGGCCACTTCATGGTCAGGAAACTGGATGCCCTGGCTCAGGCCAAGCCCGACGTCATAATCATGACCGGAGACGCCTTTGCCGTGCAAAAGGCCCTCTCGGCCCAAGTGAAAGAGAACCCGACTTTGGCCGAGGTGCCGGCGATCAAAAACCTCGCCATATATAGCCTGCCTTTCTACGCAGATTCGAGCGTCATCGAGTACCCTGCCGTTTTACTGAAGTGGACCATAGCTCTGGCCAAGTGATATAGGATAGTTAGGAAATAAGAAACTATTCCGCTTTCAGCCGATGCGCCACTATTTTTCAGACAGGATTAACAGGATTTACAAGATATTTTGATCCTGATTATCCTGTTGATCCTGTCAAGAAATTCGTTTCCGATGAGGTCTTCTTTGAAAACGGCAGGGAACAAGAATCATGGAAGGCTGTAGGATGAGCCTCATCCCATCACTTACGTCAGGTTGCGATGGTGCATGTCGCAGCCCTAATCCTGGAACGCTTCTTTTCATCGATCTCCATGTGACAACGCTTGTACTTCTTTCCACTTCCGCACCAGCAAAGATCATTTCTGCCAAGGTTCGGAATGGGCTGAGGCTTGTTCTTCGCTAATATTTTTTTGAACAGGTTCATAAAATGACACATACCAAACCTATGAGCAAAAGTAAAGCTTATTTCATGTCTTGGCAGCAAGCTTCCTCAGGCGAGTTGCCCACATCTGGGCATTCAGATGGAGTGAAATGCTATCCGCTAGCGCTCCCAGATAAGGCCCTCTCCTCGTTGCTTTTTCAGCGCTCACATATATACTCTTTGCCCAGGCGTTATCGGAAAAGTATCTGATAACGTTTTCTGCCAGATAGATAAAATCTAAAGCATCCTTGAATTTTCCCTCTGCACCAATATAGACTACTTTCATGAATTCATCATCGCCCAAATGCACTCTGATCTGCGAGGTCAGGTATTCGTAATGAAACCGGTCACTGCAATGAGCTTCGGCCTTGCGGTAGATGGCTTTTGCCCAATCCTTGTCTCCCAGACTCTCAAACACAGCGTTTGCCACACATACGTAATCGAATCGAGTGTGACACCTGTCTTCTGCCTGGGCATAGAGTTTTCTGGCCCACTCCTTGTCGCCCAGACCCTCAATAATCACCCTGGCCAGCTTCACGTAATCTGTCTCTTTGGCACATCGGTCCTCAAGTCCCCTATAGATCTTCCGTACCCACTCTTTATCTTCTAAGGTTTCAAGAATGCCTTCTACCAATTGGTTATAATCATAATAATCGGTGCATCGCTCTTCTAATTTCTCATAGATTCTTCTAACCCATGTTGTATCTGAGAGGTCTTTGTTAATTCCCTCAGCTAACTTCTTGTAATCGGAAAAGAAACGACATAGACCCTCGGCCTTCATATAGAGTTTGCGAGCAAAAGGGATGTCCTCCACCTTATCCACAACTTCATGGGCCAGATTAAGCAAGGATGAACTTGTCTCGCATTCCTTTTCCCGCTTTATGAAGTCAATATACAGGTCTGCATGGGTTTCCCTCTTTTCGAGTTGAAGATTAGTCTGGTCGATCCATTCCTGGTCATCTGCGTCATCTGCGTATTTGACAATCGCCTCTCCAACTTTTTTAAATTCCTCTAATGTTTCCACCTTGTTTTCTGCTTGCTTAAGTATTTCAACAGCAGACGGCTTGTCACCTGTTTTTTCAGCTAGCGCTACAGCTACACTCACCAATTCTGCGGCTGGCGGATTTGTGGAAGCTGCTTTATTATAAACTTCGCCCGCAAAAGAGACATCTTCGGTGTTTTCCAGGACAGCCTCGGCAAGGCTCAAGTAGTCACCAAACGTATCAAACGTCGGTTCTGCTTTCTTGTATATGGCCAGAGCCCAGGCCTTATCATCCAAATTATCAAGCACTGATTTCGCAAGATTCATATAATCCTTGCCAGCATCTATTTTCTCCTCCGCCTTTTGGTAAAGAGTCTTGGCATATTCTCTGTCTTCCAGATCAGTTATTACGCTCTGTGCCAGGTTAATGAAATCAGTCCCGGATGCGAGCTTGGCTTCGGCATTCTGATAAATAGATTTCGCGTAGTCTTTGTCAGACAGGCCCTCCAGGACTCCTTTGACCAGTGCACTATAGTCGTTTACTGTTTTGCAGTCTCCTTGAGCCTTGTCATAAGCTTCCGCAGCCCACTCCCTGTCATCAAATAAACTAAGCACGCCGGCTACAAACTCGTTATAATCCGCAATCTTTCCGCACTTCTCCTGGGCCTTCTTATAGATCTCTTTGCCATAGGTTATGTCAGACAAGACCTCTATCGTGTTTTTGGCAAGAGTCAAATAGTCTCCGATCTTGCCACATTTTGCTTGCGCAACCGAATAGATATCTTTGACATAATCGGTGTCCGCAATATCAATGGCTGCCGATTTGGCCAATTCCATCAGTTCCTGTGTGGTGGCGCATACGTCCCTGGCCTGTCCGTAAATCTCTTTGCCCTTCTCCTTGTCGCCCAGCCCTTCAATGATACCCTTGGCCAAAGTAATGTAATCTTGGGAGCTCATGCACCATTCTGCTGCTTCTTCATAAATCTTTTTTGCCCACTCCTCATCGGAAACCTTTTCAATTACGCCCCTGGCTAGATCCACATAATCAGAAACCGTCTGGCATTCTTGTTGTTTTTCCTGCAATTCTTCTTTAAGTCCCATTTTTCACTCCTTGTCAAATCCTGGACTTCATATCACTATAAGCATTTTTGCAGCCGTCAGGACAAGAGCTGCCTACAACCGCGTTTCAGTTACACTATAATTTCACTGGCTTTTCTGAAAGTTCTCCGCCATTTCCTTTCCCCACTCCTTTGCGCTATCGAGAATATCCTGATCCGGATCGCCATCAACCCTGAAGCCGTCACCCAAATCGTGAAGCAGTTTGGCTCCTCTTTCTTCAAGACGTTCTTCTAAGAGATCGACAGCTCCGCAAAAATGCTCATATTCACTTTCCCCGCATCCAAAAGCCGCTGCTCGTTTTCCAGAAAGATCAATCCCCTCGAGTCCATCATAATAATCTTCCATACTCTCATGAAGCTCTTTCTCTTCCTCTCCCCAGCTTGATGATGCAAGAAGCACAAGGTCGTATTCCAGCAGTTCTCCCGGCTTTGAATCCCCGACATTCTTCAATGTTACATCCAACCCCCCTTGTTTAAGCCCCTTGACCACTCCTTCAGCCACATACTCCGTGTTCCCTGTTTCAGAAGCATACACAACGATTGCGTTTGCCATACC
>JAUVJO010000263.1 GCA_030592345.1 Deltaproteobacteria bacterium | reverse complement strand
GTCTATAGTAACGAAGTAAAACGACCTTTATGCAAGTTGGGCCTTGTTTCCTCCCCCTTTTTTTGCTTGGTACATGGCCATATCCGCCCTTCTTGCAAAGTCCTCTAACGCTTCATCCGGCTTGTATTCAGCAACCCCTATGCTTACAGTGCCGTTACCATGCACCCCCGGTGCAGGTGAAAAGTCTATGGCTCCAAACCCCTCCCTGATCCTCTCAGCGACTGTCGTGGCCTCTTCGCCACGGGTCTCAGGCAAGACCGCTGTAAACTCATCACCCCCGTAACGATAGCCAGAGTCATTTTTGCGTAAACAGCCCTGGATAACTTCCCCCAGACTGACCAGGACCTTGTCTCCTTCCAGATGGCCGTACGTATCATTGTAGTGTTTAAACTCATCCACATCGATCAACAGCAGCGACAGCGGATGACTGTACCGCAGTGCCCGATCCATCTCAGACTGAAGCTGCTTGAAAAAGTACCTGGAATTATGGAGCTTTGTCAGGTCATCGGTGATCGTTAGTTCACGCAACTGCTCTTCCATCCGCATCCTCTCGGCAAGCAGGGCTCGCTCCCTGAGGACACGCCTTAATCTGGTAAGCAACTCTTTGGGACGCAAAGGTTTTAGTGCAAAGTCACTGGCTCCCCTTTCCATGGCCTCTTCATAACCGTATTCTCCCCCGTAACCAGTGATAATAATTACATCAGCACCATGCTTTTTCTTAATGATCTCTGTTAATTCAAACCCGTCGAGTCCCGACATCCTAATATCGGTGATCACTACATCCACATTCACGCTTTCAAGGATTTGCAAGGCCTCATCCGAATCTGAGGCGCTCATGCACGGGTACCCCCCCTGGTCTACGACCTGGCAAAGCATGGTCCTTATGACCTCTTCGTCATCAACTACAAGAATGTAAGAATAATTTGTATCCTTTTCCATACTTCA
This sequence comes from Deltaproteobacteria bacterium, assembly GCA_030592345.1. GTDB lineage: Bacteria > Desulfobacterota > Desulfobacteria > Desulfobacterales. The sequence goes on along the minus strand of JAUVJO010000263.1, from coordinate 4,017 downwards.
GACCTTGTTAAGTGATTGAGTAGTAGTTGGTAGAATAAGGATTTGTGGCGGAGAGAGAGGGATTCGAACCCTCGGTAGAAGTTTCCTCCCACACTCGCTTAGCAGGCGAGCGCCTTCAGCCAGCTCGGCCATCTCTCCGGGATTGCGCTGAAGTCAAGTACTGTTAACCCAAAATCCGTAATTAATTCGGCACTCTATTCCAACATTCCATCATTCCAATCGCCCAGTAAAATGCTCTGGCGGAGGGAGTAGGATTCGAACCCACGTCCCATTTCCGGGAAACGGTTTTCAAGACCGCCGCCTTCAACCACTCGGCCATCCCTCCGGGGCAAGTCGTTTCTTATTCAACTATAGACATTCACATATTAAATTTCACAGCGTTATCGGTCGTCGACGTATTACAATACAGCCTCCTCCCTCTGGCCTTGTGAAATGTAATATGTGAAAGTCTATATATTATCAAGCTATCCGATCTGCGTCAAGAGATACCTACTATTGATTTCCAAACCCTCGCTGCTCACCGCAATCAGGACACGACCAGGTAATGGCGTTGCAGGTCATCCCCCACAAATTTTCCTCCATGCACTCAGAACATATCTGAAAACCGCACTTGCAGGTCCAGCAAAACAGGGTTTTCTGGCCGCAGATATGGCAGCAGTATTCCTTTTTTTTCCTCCTTCTCCGCCCTTGTCGATTCTTTGCCTGTTGTGCTTCCATAACGTTCGATTACCTGGGTCGCGTTGTAATAAGGCATGTTGCGTGCTATAGACTTCCACATATTAAATTTCACCGCGTTATCGGTCGTCGGCGTATTACAATACAGCCTCCTCCCTCTGGCCTTATGAAATTTAATATGTGAAAGTATATAACAGTCACCCTGCCGACGGAGGACCAATCACCAGAACCTGTTTCCGGAGGCGTGCGAATTGATTCATCCTTTGTGCAGGTAAACTATCATGACGTTGAACGGAAAAACTATCTATCTTATTGACGGAAGCGGGTACATACATCGGGCCTACCACGCTGTACGCCATCTTTCCACAAGCCAGGGGCTGCCCACCAATGCCATCTTTGGCTTTGCGAACATGCTCTTAAAACTTATTTCCGAGCACACCCCTGAATACATGGTTATTGCTTTTGATGTCAAAGGCCCCACCTTTCGCCACGAAATGTACCATGCCTACAAGGCAAACCGCCCCCCAATGCCAGAGGATCTTGTGGTGCAGATACCATACATCAAACACGTGGTTGAAGGAATGAATATCCCCTTATTGGAACTCCAGAGCTACGAGGCTGATGACATTATCGGAACTGTTGCCCTCGCTGCTGAGGAAGAAGGCTTCAAGGTCATCATGGTCACTGGTGATAAGGATTTCAGGCAGTTAGTCTCCTCTCGAACCAGCGTCTGGGATCCAATGAAAGATCGCACCATTGATTACGCAGAGTTGAAACAAGGCTTTGGCCTGGAACCCTCTCAATGGGTGGATGTGATGGCCCTTTCCGGTGATACCTCGGATAATATTCCAGGGGTGCCAGGCGTTGGAGAAAAAACAGCCGTTCAATTGATCAAGACCTTTGGAAACATGGAAGCGCTTTTCCACAACCTTGATAAAATAACAAAGAAGAAACTTGGCGAGAACCTTGCCAATTTCCGTGAGCAGGCCGTCCTGAGCCGCAGGCTGGTTGCCATTGATACCAGAGTGCCGCTTCCTGTTGACCTGCAATCATTTAAGGTCGCGACCCCTGATAGAAAAAAGCTGGCCGGTCTTTTCAAGACCCTGGAGTTTCGCAGACTTCAGGATCTCTTTTCGGTCAAAAATGATCTGAGCACAAAAGACTACCGGCCTATTCAGGATGACAAGGCCCTAAAGATACTCCTTCATGAACTCAAGAGCAGTGAAGTTTTTGCAGTTGATCTTGAGACGACTGCCAAAAACCCCATGCGTGCTTCAATTGTGGGTATTTCCTTTGCCTGCCGGCCCAATGAAGCGGTTTATATTCCATTGCGCCACACTGGCACAGAAGCGGGCACACAGATGGATCCCGAGCAAACGCTTGCAGAGTTGAAACCTCTCCTTGAAAACCCGCACCTGGCCAAGGTGGGCCAGAACATCAAGTATGACTGGATTGTGCTGAAGCGCTCTGGAATTGAACTCAAAGGGGTGATCTTTGACACCATGGTGGCTTCTTATCTCCTGAACCCGACCCGTCGGGCTCACAACCTGGAGAGCATTGCCGGCGAATACCTTGACCATATAATGATATCGTATAAGGAGGTCACTCGTGGCCGGAAGGGCGACAAGGGCTTTGAAGAAGTCCTCATAAAAGATGCTATCCCATACGCCTGTGAGGACGCTGACATCACCTTGATGGCCTATAAGCTCCTGAATTCAGGGCTGCAAGAGGCAGGCCTGAACAGCCTTTTCACGGAAGTGGAGATGCCCCTGGTACAGGTCCTTGTAGACATGGAGATGTCAGGGGTTTGTGTGGACAGGGCCTGCCTCGAGTCGATATCCGAAGATTTCGGGCGCCAGCTTCAACAAATGGAGCAGAGGATATACGCCGTTTCCGGGGAAGAATTCAATATTAAATCCCATCAGCAGTTGGGTCACATTCTCTTTGAAAAGCTCAAACTTACTGTCAAAAAAAAGACCAAAAAGAAAACCGGTTATTCCACGGACGTAGAGGTCCTCACTGCCCTGTCGCAAGAGCACGAACTCCCGGCGCTCATCCTTCAATACCGCTCCCTGGCCAAGCTCAAGTCCACCTATACTGACGCCCTTGTCAATCTCATTCATCCTGAAACCAATCGCGTCCACACCTCTTATAATCAGACCGTCACGGCCACCGGGCGTCTTAGCAGCAGTGAGCCCAACCTGCAAAACATTCCCGTACGCACAGAGGAGGGCCGCAAGGTGCGCGCAGCCTTTGTCCCCCAAAAAGGCTGGACCATGCTCTCTGCAGACTATTCCCAGATCGAGCTTCGGCTCCTTGCCCACTATTCCAATGATCCCATCCTTGTTGAAGCCTTTCACGAAAACCAGGATATCCACACGCGCACAGCTACTGAGATTTTTCAACTCTTTCCTTCTATGATTACACCGGAGATGCGGAGACAGGCAAAAGTTATCAATTTTGGTATCATCTACGGGATGGGGCCTTTCAGACTCTCCAAGGAACTGGGCATCAGCCAAAAGATGGCAAAAACCTTTATTGAACATTATTTTGACACTTACAGGGGGGTCAAGCGCTTCATAGATGAAACCATAGAAGAAGCGCGTAAGACCGGCAAGGTCACCACGCTTCTGGGCCGTCACCGTTCGCTGCCCGACATTTTGAGCTCAAACCGCACTGCACGCGAGTTTGCCGAGCGTACTGCCGTGAACACACCCCTTCAGGGCACGGCCGCTGACCTCATCAAGCTGGCCATGATACGGATACACCATGCCCTTATTCGAGAAAATTTAAAGTCCAAGATGCTTTTACAGGTCCATGACGAACTGGTGTTTGAAGTCCCTCCTGAAGAGATAGATCCTGTAGTAAGGTTTGTCACAGAAATCATGGAAAGTGCCTACCCGCTGAGAGTGCCTCTTAAGGTTGACATCAAGGCTGGCCAGAATTGGGCAGAAGCACACTAGTGTAACTTTATTATAAAATTTGGTATTCCAAACAGGTGTCAGTGTTCAGTCCCGCGCAACGCGGGATCAGCTCTGAAAAATATTTCAATCCTGACACCTGACACCCGACCCCTTTTCCCCAAAACTAAATACTCAGCAGACATCCACAGGTGTTCTCATTGACAACAGCCGTGATTTACACACAACGAGGAGGTAGACTCAAAAAATGGCATGATTCATGCAGCTAACCAGGACAGAACAACATGAAAAGAGGTGAAACTCATGTTACAAGAAGACTTGAACTTCCTTCAGATTGTGTCAATCGTGACCTCCCGGGTGGGATGCACAATAAATGACATCGACATCGAGGGAAGAACGGCCTGTATTACCTGTCCTGGCG
>JAUVJO010000108.1 GCA_030592345.1 Deltaproteobacteria bacterium | reverse complement strand
GTCCCGCCCTGCGGGATGAGCCTGACGCAGAGATTGGGGAAAATAGCCATTCTCGGACAGCCTCCTAGCTCAATTCCTTTAGCGCCTTTAGCGCCTCTCTTCTTCCGGGGAATTCGTCTTTGCTCTCTAATGACATCTGCAAATATTTTTTGGCCTCATCCTTGCTGTCAAGTTGAAGGCAAATCATCCCGAGATGATAATTGATAATAGCAATATCTTTAGCCTTTTCTTCTACACCACGCAAGAGATCTCTTGCCTTCTCAAAATCTCCCTTCCGGTAGTAGATCCATGCCCCTGTATCCAATATCGTAGGGGCATCCTTGTGTTCCCGGACCAACGGGAGGACGAGCTTTTCTGCCTTGGCAAGGTTTTCCTCTGTTGGCTCATACTCGGCATAGTAAAAGGCAAGGTTGTTTGCTGCTACTGACAGATCAGGCTTTATCTCCAAAACCTCCTCATATATATCCTTGGCTTGCCCATGGTCCCCTTTCTGTTCCAGAAGGGCTGCGATCAGCATGGCTATGCCAAGATTGTTCGGGTTATTTTTTCTTATCTTTTGATATTTTTCCATGGCCTCATCAACTGAGCCCAGAGACTGTTCAAGCCGGGCAAGGTTGAATAATGCCTTTTCACTGTCAGGATTTACTGCAAGGGCCTTCTCGAAATCCTTGCGGGCCATGTCAAAATCCCGGTCTAAGGCGTGAAGCTTTCCCAACGAAACATAGTAGGCAGCATTTTTAGGACTTCCGGCAATCTGCTGTTTGCATCTTTTGATGGCCTTATCCACTTTTTTCTCGCTCACCAGCAGGTTCAATAGTTGATTGAGGGCAGGCTCAAAATCGGGATTGATCACCAGGGCCTTCTCAAAGAGGGAAGCTGCTTCCTCCGGCCTCTTTTCCATCAGTTTCAAGAGACCGTTCTTGTAATAGGGGACGGGAGATCGGGGCTCGAGCTCCAAAAGGGGGCCCCAATAACGCCGTGCCCCTTCCGGATCTTTTTTCATAAGGGCGATATCGCCCAAAGACAATAAGACATCTCTATCATCAGGTGCGATCTCCAACACTCTTTCCAATTGTTCCTTTGCAAGATCCACCTTGCCTTGCCGCCTGTAGATATCTACCAGGCCAAACCGGGCCTGTTTCACCTTGGGATTTATCTCAAGGATCTTCTTGTAGCTGTCCTCTGCAAGCCCTGGCTCATTGTTAAAGAGATGGGCCTTTGCAAGGTTAAGAAAGGCGACAATGTTTTCAGGCTCTTCATGAACAACGGTCCGGTATTCGGCAATCGCCCCCACTAAATCTTTGCGCGAGGCCAGTATGTCACCCTTTAGGCAATGGGCTCTCACATCCCCGGGGTTCTCCTCTAAAACCGCTTCTACCAGTTGGAGGGCCTCAGTCTCATTTTTTTCCTGAAAGACAATTCTGGCCTTGAATAGTTTGGACTTCAGATAAGATGGTCCAGTTTGAACCCTTTCCATGTACTGGTCCAGTATATCGATCGCCTTCTTGTTTGCCTTTTCCCGCAAGTAGTACGCGGCCAGCACTTCATATGCCCCGTATTTTTCAGGCAGATCTTTTACTGCCTGCCTCAGTACGTCCACCATGGCATCATTTTGCTTCTTGCTGGCGTAAAACCGGGCCAGTGCGAGACGAAACTCTTCCTTTTCAGGGTGAGTGGAAATGAAATCCTTGAAGATCTTTTCAGCCTTTCCGGGTCTATCTGTGCGGTTAAAAAAGCCCGCTAACAAGATTTTAAGACTATCGTTTTCCGGGTCTTGATCGATGAGCGTTTTGTATTCACTTTCGGCTCCTGAAAAATCCTTCTTCTTTTCGAGGATCTCTGCCAGCATGAGACGTGCTCTTTTGTTCGTTTCATCCTGTGCCAGGAGGTCCTTAAGAATCTGGCTCGCCCCGTCCCAATCGTTATTCTTTATTCTCATCTGAGAAAGCATGAGGTAGGGGGCAGGTTCCTTGGGGTTTTTCTCCATGATCGATTTCAAAATAGACTCTGCTTCCCCATCCTTATTATACGCCATAAGACAGCTCGCCTTTAACAACAAAGCCACTTCATGCTCCGGGTCTTTTGATAACACCAGGTCTGTCTTTTCCAGGGCCTTTTCCCTTTCTTTGGCCATGAGAAATATTTTCCCGAGCTCCACCTGGACATCCAGCAGGCCCGGCTCCAATTCCGCGGCCTTAGACAGGGTCCCAAAAGCCTTCCTCCAATTCTTTTCTTGGAGCGCTACCATCCCCAGCATGTGATAGGCATTGGCGAATTTAGGGTCAATCTGAAGAGCGTTTTTGAATTCCAGGTCTGCCTTTATATATTCGCCTTTTTCATATAAGGCTTTACCCTTATTGAAAAATTTCATCTTCTTCTCTTCGGGGCTACCGCAAGACACCACTGCAATGGCTGTAAAAACAATACAAACCACCGCCACAAAACGTCTAAGCCTTACCTTCATTTTCCCTCCCTGTTGTACCTGGTTGTTTTGTAAACGTTCACGGGTTCAGAGTTCACGGTTCAGGGTTATTTTTCTATTGTTGACCTTATGAAACCTCGAATGATTGCGCGGATGCGTCCGGCATGATCATATACACATCCTGAAACTCAACGGTTCTTTTTTTCAGTGAACCCTAAACCTCTGAACCTGTGAACGCCTATATTGTATTAATGGTCTCAAAAGGGCCCCTTCTTAACTTTAGACGCTTTAGCTCACTTAAGGCATTTTTCCATATACCAAATGAAGCGCTTTAGTCGGATCAATCAACCAAGAAATCCCCTCACGCACGTAACACCCATGGCGGCAGTAGTGGCCCACCCAAGCTTTTTGAATTCACCTCGAAGCTCTCCCATCAGGACTTCATAACTGAAAAAAAGCACGATAATCTTGGCCGCCACCAGGCCCATCCCATAGGCCCGGATCTGCTCATCAGGCAAATTCGGCACCACAAGCACTATGAAAAGGATCAGAAAGTCCATTGGTGTGGTCTTGAATCCCTTTTTCCTCCTCGTAAACTTAAGGGTAAGAATGACAAAAAGGGCCAGCACTCCAAAAGAAAAATTATAGATCTGTACCGCTTGTGGACTCATCCATGTGGCCATCTCCTTTTCACTTAAAAAAACCACAAAGGGGATCAAAAGGTATGCGCTAAGCCGCAACGCCCCCCCAAGCCATTTCTTTTTGATAAGCCAGGTTGCAATGATAAGCCCAGTAAGAGTCAACGCCAAAAATGAAACATGTTTTGGCATCCTTGCTGGAAGAAAACAGGTGAAAACCAGCAACGAAAAGAGCCCTGTTTTGACCATCCTGAAGGATATCCTTATAAGGATATTTTTCTCCTTGAGCACCTTGAGCTTTCCTTTGATCACATTATCCAAAAAATGGTAACGTTTCAAGTGCCATCCAGTCCTGTCTGCAACGAAAAATCCGGAGAGAATAAGGCCGGAAAACGTGACGTATAGAACCAAAAGAAACCAGTCTGAGTAAAACCTGAAGACAAAGGCCGCGGTGACCAAAGATGCCTGGAGGATATAGATCACAAAAACAGCCTCTGTATGAAAAAAGCCTAAGCGTATGAGCCTGTGGTGGAAATGATTGTTGTCGGCCACAAAAGGGGACTTTCCTCCGTGCACGCGCTCAAACATCACCGTTAGTGTGTCCAGCACAGGAAACCCGAGCAGGATCAAAGGCAAAAGGGGGCTAAGGGCAGTATTTGCCTGAGTCAGTCCCAGAGAAAGCGTCACCGCCAGGAAACCGAGAAGCTGGCTTCCAGCGTCTCCCATGAACAAGGTGGCGGGATACGTATTAAACCTGAGGAAGCCAAAGATCGCCCCGACCATTCCAACCGCGAGTAGAGCAATGAGTACATTCTCTCCCCTGTAAGCCAGATATGCGATACAGATAAAGCTCAGGAGAGAGATCCCTCCTGCCAGCCCATCAAGACCATCAGAGAGATTGATCGCATTGGTGACACCCACAATAACAATGAGCGTTAATGGGATAGCAAACCAGTCAGGAAGAACGACATCATCAGGAAGAAGCATTCCCAGGGACTTGATCTTGATACCACCGTAGAAGATTACAATTAGGACTGCCGCAAGTTGTCCTGAAAACTTTGCCTTGTATCCCAGGTCTCTAAAGTCGTCCATGAGCCCGAAAAGGACTACAATTGCGGCCCCAATGACTATTGCTCTCAGTAATTGGTCACCATGCACCATGAGAAGAACGGGTATAAGTGCACCCAATGCCATGGCGATCCCCCCACACTTTGGGATGGGATAGGGATGTACCTTGCGCCTATCAGGGATATCCATGGCACTTAGCCTGATAGCCAATCTCCTGAACAAAGGCATCAGAGTAATAGTGATAAACATGGAGAACACGAGGGTGGATAAAAAAATCATTCGTCAAATTCAGTAAGATGTTCCTAATTGTGCTTATTCTTGCTTGACAACCTATGACAATCTATGATAATTTAAAAACTATGAGACTCTTTCAGATGCCGCGGTTCAATTGGAGGTTAAAATGCTAACAGCAGAAAAGGTCATCAAAGAGATACACCTTCTTCCGATTACAGAAAAGGAAAAACTGGCACGCCATATCATAGAGTTTGGCATCAAAGGGGCTCATCCGGAGGCGCCAGAGGTTTTGGATATAAAGGCATGGCAGGACGAAATCGCAAAAAAACCGTTTAATCTAAAACAGGCAGCCGAGTATCTCGGAGTGTCATCTGTGACCCTCAGAAGATGGGTCAAAGCAGGTCGAGTATTGGCCCACAAAATAGGCAGGGCATATACATTTGACGTGATGGATCTCAAAGAACTGAAAAAAACCCATGTGACAAAAGGACGTGCAAAAGAACTATGAATATCAACTGTCCTTTTCTTTTTGTCTGCTCCGCCTGCCACCAACCCCCTCTCCCTGGTCATCCCTGCAATCCCTCTCTGAAAATTGCAGAAAAACACTTTTGCCAAGAGTGTAAACGCGTCCCCTCCAAGTCCTTTCTATCTCTTTACGCCGCAGGCGTGGACAGGGGCCGGCAGAATCAATGTTTACCCTGTGGAATTGGGGTTGCACAGTATTCCAGCGGGGAGCATTGATTCTGCCGGTGATTTACAGCCCTGAAATCCGTGTGCCGCTGCAAGCGCCCCGCGTCTAATACCCGCCTTGAAATCCGTGCGTCGGCTCTGCCGACCCGTGTCCCAATTACCCCATCTCCTCACCCGGGATGTATTCCCCAGCACCGGCACAATATCCCCCACAAACCCCTGAAGCCTTTCCTCCGCATCCTCCAGTTCCTCAAATTCATACACAGGTGTAATCAACCGCACCAGGGCACCATCTGTTCTTTGCCTTGTCAAGGCATCCCAGAAAGGTAACATTTTTTTCAGGCTGTTGCCCAGATCACCACGATGGCGAATTGGGCTAACAGGCTGTTAGTATTCGGCCCTCATCTATTTTGAAGATATTTGCCATTTTTTGTTGACAGATATTTCTCAAGCAGGTAATTTCTTCGGTAAGACTCATAGGAGGTGTTCGCCGTGCCAAAGGTAACCAGGAAAGGCCAGGTAACCATTCCCGACCAGATCCGGTCAATTCTGAGCATAAGAGTTGGGGATGAAGTTATTTTCGAAATAGACGAAGCAAATGTTGTTCTCAAAAAAAAGAGTGCTTCAATCGAAAACCTGAAAAAATATGTAGGCTTTCTTGCTCATTTAAATGGAAAGAAAAGCAACGACATAATTGACGACCTACGTGGAGAGGCTGATGATTTTGGCCCTTGATACGAATGTACTATTAGACATCCTAATTCCCAACACAGCACATGTTCAATCCTCTCTTAACTGCACATCATGAATGCTCAACCAAATGTTATTCTTAGTTTTTTTCATCTGTTGCCATGATGTTTATGCAACATCAGGGTTCACTAAGCTGGTCAGGTTGGTTTTGTCGGTTCTATTTGTTCGAACCAAATGTTTCCATATTCCTACAGTCTAAAATCAAATGAGGATCGGCCAAAGATGGCCTGAAGTCGCAGATCGGCTGTCTTTCTAGCGGGCTGAGGTGCGAAATGTTCAAGTTCTTTCTGGACGAGTCCTATAGACTTCCAGAAAAAGATTTTGGGCTGCGTTATCGGTCGAAATCCTCGACGACATACTACCAGCACGCCTTACTCGGATTTCTCCCTCTGGCCTTGCCAAAATCTTTTTCTGAAATTCTATAGTTACCAGGGTAAGTTATTGCCCGGGCTGGCTTGGCCGATCTGCTTATTTCTCATAAACAACTTTAGGAAGGATATATAAATCATATTCATCTTCAGCATTGATGCACTCCATATGACAAGTTTCCTCAACCTGATCAATGGAAAGGCCTTTCGGGATAGCTATCTCAAAGGCAAAATCCTCATCCTCATAATTGGAAATCGGCTTTATTTTTATTCCTGGGTATTTGTGGTGAAGTAAATCTACCAACTTTGTCACAGCTTCAGCAAGGTTCGTTCCGGCAGCGTCAGCCTCTGGCATATTCCATTCACCCCCTTTTCTGTTCTATTATCTCGATGACTTGTCCAGTAATATTTAGCAACTGTTCCAAAGAATGTTGGTCGATCTCTAAGGCGTCATAATCACTCTTTAGCCTGTAAGAGTATAGCCTTCTCAAAGGTAACCGTTTATCTTCCAACAGCCCGGGACCGCTCTTGGGATGTTGAGGTTCATACCAATAACCCCTCACAAAATGTTTTATTATTGCAAGATGTCTCCATATTTTTCCCTCCTCAGGATTCCCTAAAGCTGCCCACATAGCTTGATATGAAGCATAATATGCTCTGGACGCACAACTGTTGAATCTTCCTCTCGCAAACAATTCGATTGCATCTTCCAAATAAGTCTTTGCGACATCTAAACGATATTGTATCATGATTATATGCTCAGCCAACTGATTCTAATTATCCTAATATATTCCTGACCTCACTCCTAAGAAACCCCTGCAGCCTTCCCTCCGCATCCTCCAACTCCTCAGACACGTAGGCAGGCGTAATCACCCGCCATCCCCATTGTGACAATTTGGGCAACTCCGTGCACTCCATGTCTGAACACACTTCTGACACGGGTCGCTTGACGCGACACACGGATCTACACGGATCATATTTCTCCTTTGTTCGTTAGAGGAATTGCGTAAAGCCAATTCTACTAACCCCAAACCCTTCGGGTGCATCTTTCATTGTTACTCCTTGCCAGCAGTAATCCAAGTATGATCATTCCGCAACTATCGCAGAGCCACGCACTTTTCCTTCTCCCGCCGCAGGCGGGATGCTGCGCTTGGGAAACTACCGTGTTAATCCGCGCGTCGGCTCTGCCGACTCGTGTCAGAATCATTCGATCTCCTCACCCGGTATGTACTCCGCGAGCACGGGCACGATCTCCCGCGTAAACCGCTGCAACCTCCCCTCAGCCTCCGCCAATTCCTCAAACTCATACACCGGCGGCATCACCCTTACCAAAGCGCCATCTGTCCTCTGCCTTGTCAGCGCATCCCAGAAGGCGAATATTCTTTAACTGATAGGCGTTCGTCAGAATCCTGCCGCGATGGGGAAACCAGTAACAGAAAAGCTCAGGTACGATCCACCCGCATGGAACCGCCATCATGGGCGGGCATAGGCATGGTTTCCTCCTCTGCCTTGTTAAAGATCCAGCCCTTCGCGGAAGGCACGTGACCGGTGAGTGGAATATTGAAGCAACGGAATGGTGGCCTCCTGCTCCGCTTCCAGCCCGTAGGGCTTCCAGGCCGGAGGATAGAGCGCACGCCGGAGAAAATCATGGGTTTGGAGGACAAAAAGAATTACCAAATGGGTAATGCGCTATTCCGGTTTCCAGACTAGGATATCCTCTACGCGGTCAAAGTCGGGGTCATTTGTGATTAGATTTCCGATACCCGCACTTCGCATTACCGATAGGTGCAGCGCGTCGTTGGACATTAATCGGTGAAGCTGCATCAGATGCCGAGCCTCTGCAAAGATTTCTGCAGTCACACTAAGGATCTTGAGGCCATACTCTTTCTCAACCTGGCCAACTATGTCGTATGAATTCAAATGGTCCAACGCCTCAGGGTGACGCTTCACGTATTTAACCACGCGACCGGGTTTTAGTCCCTTCTCTTGGGCAACCTCGCCAATGACAAGCCTATGAGTGAGTTCATTCAATACGATAACAGAGATATGGCCTTTCACATTCCCACGATCGATACGATCCAACAGGGCATTACACCATAGACCAAATTTGGGATGTTCAGTTATGGCATACAGAAAAATGTTGGTGTCCAAAAATACTTGAGTATTGTCTGGAATGTTTCTCATGATAACTCTGGTTCAAACATTTCTTCGCATTCTACGAGTTCATCTACTATCGCAGCATTCAGTTTCATTCGTCTTCTATCGGTTACGGGTTCAATCACAACCGATGATGCCTCAGCTCGTACGTTTACCTCATCTCCATCAGCAAGGCCGAGAGATTGCATGAATTTTGGCGGGATTTTGATCACGCCTTCGTGCTTAATACGCTCCCTCAATACTTCCATACTGTTCACCTCCGTCAAATGCCTATTTCCGCCTGAGTGGGTCTGTGGCGAAATCATTTTCCTGCTTTCTCGAACAAACAAGTCAGCAACCATTCGCTTGGAACATATCATAACAGGGACGTCCGGTCTATACGGAATTCAGCCCTAACCTTCTCATCTTGACCTTTCATGCTTTTTAGCCTCTTCTCTTTGTTCTTTCCGCATTGCTCTCTGCGTCACGCCCCATGCTCCGCGTCAATCCGTGTAATCTGTGCCTGCCCCGTAAGTTCGGAAAATCCTACCGGGGTAATCTGCGGACCTCAATCCCTAAATTCCTGAATCCCTGAATCAGCCCCATTTCCCATGAAGACCCTACGCGGAATCCGTGTCACAGTTATTCAATGTCCTTGCCCGGTATAAAGTCCGCCAACGCAGACACAATCTGCCTTGTAAATCCTTCCAACCTCCCCTC